>NZ_JBKFBA010000046.1:0-30196 GCF_053345925.1 Rhodococcus sp. C26F | reverse complement strand
CGACGGTCGATAAATCGACCGGTAGCCGCCATCTCGATGATCGAGTAGGGCGAGGCCCCAAGGCCGAGCCCGTATCGAGATCCCGTGAGCTGCTTATGGACTCGCGTCCACACTGACCTCACCGGGTCTCGATACGCGACTCGCCTAGGGGCTCGCCGCACTCGATCACCAACGACAGGACCGCTTTCCTAACAGGACCTGACTAATTCTGGATCGATTTGGTTTCGAGGAACTCCTCGAAACCGAATCGGCCGTACTCGCGGCCGTTGCCGGACTGCTTATAGCCGCCGAACGGGGCGCGCAGGTTGGTGCGGGCCCCGTTGATCGAAATCTGCCCGGCCCGAATGCGACGGGACAGCTTCCGGGCGCTGTCGGCATCGGCCGACCAGATCCCGGCCGCCAGACCGTACGGAGTGTCATTGGCGATCGCCACCGCCTCGTCCACGGTCCGGTAGGTCTCGATGACAAGCACCGGTCCGAAGATCTCCTCGTTGCGGATGGTCATCTCGGGTGTGACATCGGAGAACACGGTCGGCCGGACGTAGTACCCGGTGTCGATCCCCTCGACGGGATCGGCGCCGCCGGTCACCAGGCGAGCCCCTTCGGTGGTCCCCAGTTTGATGTAGTCGAGGACCCGTTCGAGCTGGGTCCGCGACACGAGGGGGCCCAGCGCGGTGTCCTCGGACCCCGGATCGCCGACGACCAGCGAGTCCGCCTCCACCTTGGCCAGGCGCTCCACCTCGGCCAGGAGATGCTCCGGGACCACCAGGCGCGTCAGCGCCGAGCAGGTCTGGCCGCTGTTGGCCATCGCCGATCGGACGATCCGCGGCATCGCCGTCGGCAGGTCCACCCCGTCGAGCACGATGTTGGGGCTCTTGCCACCGAGTTCGACGGCGACTCGCTTGACGTTGACCGCCGCGGCTTCGCTGACCCGCTTACCGGCCTCGGTCGACCCGGTGAACGAGATCATGTCGACATCCGGATGGGCGGCGAGCGCATGCCCGACCGTCGAGCCGGTACCGCTGACCAGGTTGAACACCCCGGCAGGCAGACCCGCCTCCTCGATCACCTCGGCCAGCACCCAGGCGTTCAGCGGAACCACCTCGCTGGGCTTGAGCACCACGGTGTTGCCGGCGGCCAGCGCATAGGCGACCTTGGCCGCGATCTGGTGCAGCGGATAGTTCCACGGGGTGATCGCACCGACCACCCCGATCGGTTCGCGCACCACGGTCGAATGGCCGATCTCCTCCTCCCAGTCGAACCCCGTCGCGACCTCGGCCGCCTCCCGGAAACTGGCGACCGGGAAACCGACCTGCACCTGTCGGCTCATACTCAGCGGCGAGCCCAGCTCGGCGGTGATGAGCTCGGCGAGCGACTCCGCCCGCTGCTTAAGGCCGTCGGCGATCCGAGTCAGAAACCGGCACCGCTCGGCCACCGGCGTCGCACTCCAGGAGTCGAGCGCACTCCGGGCGGCGCTCACCGCCGCGTCCACATCCGCTTCGGTGCCGGCCGGAACCGTCCCGATCACCGTTTCCCGCGCCGGATCGACGACCTCGATCGTCTCGGTGCCGTGGCTTTTCACCCATCGACCGTCGATGAAGATGTTGTCTTTCTGCATGGCGCACACGCCTCTCACTTGACTGAACATTCCGACCCCCCTACAAATATTACAGTTACAATATTAACTGGATCACATGCGGCGCGCAGACCGCCCTCAGTCACAGCCGTCGGCTGCCGCGTCCCTCACCCGGAGGTACAGATGACCCGAGTCGTCGCGCTCGATCACGCTCGAAACCTTGACCGTGCCCAATTGGGCGGAAAGGGCTACGGCCTGGCCCAGATGATCGCCGCCGGCATCGAGGTGCCGCCCGGCTTCGTGGTGACGACCACGGTGTCCCGCGAATTCGACCGCACCGCAACACTTCCCGACGGACTGCCGGCCGAGATCCAGGCGGCGGTCGCCGGTCTCGAGGCCTCGCGAGACCGACGCCTCGGCGACCCGGCCGCCCCGTTGCTGGTGTCGGTCCGCTCCGGCGCCCCGGTCTCCATGCCGGGGATGATGGACACCGTCCTGAACCTCGGGATGACGCCGCAGGTCCGTGACGCACTGGCCGAACGGACCACTCCGGAGTTCGCCTGGGACGTCTACCGCAGATACCTGGAATCCTTCGGCACCATCGTGCTCGAGATTCCGCAGGCGGAGTTCGACGCCGCGGCCGAACGCGCCACCGGCGATCTCCCGCTGAGCGACCTCAAGCGAACCCGGCTGACCTCCGCCGCCTACGAACTCGTCTACGACGGCCAGGGATACGACCTGCCGATCGACCCCCACCGTGCGCTGGAACAGGCGGTCATCGCAGTGCTGCGGTCCTGGTCGAACCCGCGGGCGAAGGCCTATCGGGAGATGAAGGGCATCAGCGACGATCTCGGCACCGCCGTGACCGTGCAGTCGATGGTGTTCGGCAACCTCGATGAGCGCTCCGCCACCGGGGTGCTGTTCACTCGCGACCCCAACACCGGCGAGAAGACGCCGTTCGGCGATGTTCTCTTCCAGGCCCAGGGTGAGGACGTGGTCTCCGGACGGTTCGCGACCAGCCCGGTCAGCGACCTCGGTGCACGTCTGCCGGAGGTGTGGGAATCGTTGTGGGACACCGGAGCCCGACTGGAGCGGATGGTCGGTGATGTGGTGGACATCGAGTTCACCGTGGAGTCCGGCCGGTTGTTCATCCTGCAGGCCCGAGCCGGGATGACGACCCCGACGGCCCGCGCCCGGATTCAGGCGGATCTGGCGCGCGAGGGCATCATCGACGCGCCGGCGGTCCCGGCCGAGGTCATCTCGACCGCCACTGTCCGGTTGGACCCGGATCGTCCCCAGATCGAACTGGCCACCGGCATCGCCGCCACCCCCGGTGTGGCCAGCGGGGAGATCTGTGTGACGGCCGAGCGCGCCCGGGAACGTGCCGACGAGGGGCATGCCGTGATCCTCATCCGGCCGGAGACCTCCCCCGACGACATCAGCGGCATGGCGGTGGCCTGCGGGATCGTCACCGCCCGCGGCGGGCTGGTCAGTCACGCCGCCGTCACCGCCCGAGAGCTGGCCGTGCCGACCATCGTCGGCGCCGAAACCGTCGTCGTCACCCCGGACGGGGTCCGGTTCGGCGACACCTATCTCTCCGAGGGCGACGCCGTCACCGTGGACGCCGACACCGGCCGGATCCTGCGGGGGCGGCTGATCATCGAACCGGAGACCTCCGGGCCTGCCGCCAACGGGACCGAGGCCGCGGCGGCGAGCACCAACGGTGCCGCACCGGCTGCAAACCCCGACTCCAACGGATCCGCCGGCGGCCCGCAGGCCCCGGACGTCACGCCGCTGCTCGTGCTCCATGCGCTGCGCGTCTCCGGCCTGGCCGGCACCGACCGGGTGGCCGCCGTACTGCTGGCTCCGGCCGAGTCGGTCACTCCGATCCTGGCGGAGCTGGCGGACGAGGGCTTCGTCAAGGAGACCAAGGGGCGGCTGGCCGGCTGGATGCTGACACCGGCGGGACGCGCTCACCACGAGGAGCGGATCCAGGTGACCGATCCCTCTGACCGCGACCGCCTGGAACAGGCCGACGAGGTCTTCTGCGAGATCAACGGCGCCTTCAAACAGGTCTGCACCGAATGGCAGATGCGCACCGTCGACGGGGAGGCGGTACCCAACTCCCATGACGACGCGGACTACGACGGCAAGGTGCTCGACGCATTGACCGAGCTGCACTCGCAGGTCTGCGATCTCACCGCCGACCTCACTCGGTGGCTGCCCCGCTTCGCGAGCTATGAGCCACGGCTGGCGGCCGCCCTTGAACGCGCCCGCTCCGGCGACGTCTCGGCCGTCGCACGTCCCATGTCGGGGTCCTACCACGACACCTGGATGGAGCTGCACGAAGATCTCATCGTGACCCTCGGGCGGGTCCGGACCGCACGGGACGGTGGCTGATGGCCGCCGCCTCGGGATCGGGCCTGGATCCGGTCGCCTCGCTGCATCGGGTGGCCCGACTGCAGCGCGGCGCCGGATCACCGGCCGCCGAGCACCTGTCGGCGCTGTACAACCGGATGCTCGGCGAACTCGTCGGTGACCTCGATCTACTGCTGACCGGTCTGGATCCGGCGTTCGAACTCAGCTCCGAAGACGGCTCGACATCGGAGCCCTCGATCCTTGATCACGACGCCTTCACCGCGCGGATGGCGGCCTACGTGCGCTCACCGGTTGTGATGTGGATGGCGTGGGAGCAACTGGCCGCGACGCCAGAGACCATCTCCGGCTACGGCACGCTGGTCAAGGTCTCCCCCGACGAGACCGGCCGGCCGGTGGCCGTCGTGTCGTCGAAACGCTGTGCGGTCTTCCTGGACTTCGATCGGGGCCGTCTCCGAAGCGAACGGATCTTCGCCGGAGCGTCGGTCACCCGGTCCATCGCGACCGACGATCCGGCGGCGACCGTGTGGTTTCAGGGTCGCGAGCGAGCGGCGAAGGCGGCGCGAGAGGTCGACCACCGGATTCGTCGGTCCCGGCCTGACACGGTCGGAGGACCCAGGTCCTCCCCGGACCGGCCGACCCGCCGCACAGTAATCAGTAGCATCGAGCCGTGAAGCAAAACCAGGCTCCCGGTCGATCCACCGGCACGCAGCCGGTCGGTCGGCCGGTCGGCGGCGGCGGTGGCGAGTCCCGGAAGAACATCCTCCACGCCGCCATGGAAGTGTTCGGCAAGAACGGCTACGACGGATCGAGCATCCGGGAGATCAGTTCCATCGCCGGCATGACCCACGGCACGACGTACTTCTATTTCAGCTCCAAGCCGGAGCTGTACAAGGCCGCCTACGAGGAGGCCCTGGCGGAGACCTTCCGGTACTTCAGCGATGCGGTCGACGAGGCCACCGAGACGAGCCTTCCCGAGGCCATCGCCTCGATGCTCGATGCCGCGGCCGACCGGATCAGAGCCAAGCCCGAGGTCTCCCAGATGGCGCTGCGTTATCGGACCGACTCACGGATCTCCGACGACGCCGGCCGGGAACGCCCCGGTGACACGGACGAGTTCCTGGACCGCCTCATCAACCAGGCGGTGGCCAACGGCGAGATCGCCCCGGAGGATCGCGACGCCACGGTGGAAGCCGTCTCGGTGATGCTCTGGGGGCTCACCATCGTCGGTCTGCGGAGCCGCACCGATCTCGAACTGGCGGTCAAGGGGCTCAAGGCGCTGATCAACGCGCAGGACTGAAGTCCTCCCGCAGCCGGAACTTCAGGATCTTCCCGGTCGCATTGCGCGGCAGTTCGGCCACGACCATCACGGCGGTGGGCTTCTTGTACGACGCGAGATGCCGGGCGCAGTGGGCGATGACGTCGGCCTCCTGCGGCGGATCCGCCGGATCGACCGGCACGATCACCGCCAACGGTGTCTCGACCCACTTCGGATGGGGGACCCCGATCACCGCCACCTCGGCGACCTGCGGATGACTTTCGATCGCCGCCTCGACCTCGGCGCTGTAGATGTTCTCCCCGCCGGAGACGATCATGTCTTTCATCCGGTCGACGACGGTGACGAACCCTTCCTCGTCCATCACGCAGAGGTCGCCGGAGTGGAACCAACCGCCGGCGAAGGCGGCCTCGGTCGCCGCCGGATTGTTCCAGTAGCCCAGCATCGTGGTCGGTCCGCGGTAGACCGCCTCGCCGATCTCACCGACCGCGACATCGGCCCCGTCGGCACCGATGATCCGCATCTCCACATTGGGCAGCGGCCTTCCGACACTGCCCATCTTCCGGATCGCGTCCTCGCCCGGCAGCGCGCAGGTCACCGGGCTCATCTCGGTCTGGCCGAACATGTTGAAGTTGGGTTTTCCGGGGAACTTCTCTGCCATCCGTTGCAGGACCGAGCGCGGCGCGATAGACGCTCCCCAGGAGATGCGGCGCAGCGCCGCGGTGCGTTCGGTGACGCCGGGGACCTCGCACAGTTCCCGCCACTGGGTCGGCACGAAGTAGCACGAGGTCACTCGTTCACGTTCGAGCAGATCCACCGTCGCGACCGCATCGAAGCCGTCCGAATCGGCGATGATCGAGCGACCGCCGGTCAGCAGGTACATGAGGATGCCGGCGAGTCCGGCGATGTGGAACAGCGGCAGGCCGGAGTACCAGCATTCATCCTCGTCGCCGACCCCCTGCAGCAGCGAGCAGTTGACCGAGTTCATCAGTAGGTTCTGGTGACTGAGCACCGCCCCCTTGGGGCGCCCGGTGGTCCCGGAGGTGTACATGATCACCGCCGGATCGGTTTCGCGCAGCACGTCTTCGGGGATCACGCTGCCGTCCGGATCGAGCAGTTCCTCGTAGTCCTCGCTGTCGATCCTCGCCGACGCTTCGACGGGCCCGACCGTGATCACCTTGCGCGCGGTCCCGCCGGACAGCGCCGGGCCGGCCGCAGCAAGACCCGAGCCGTCGGTGATGAGCACCTTCGCCCCGCTGTCGGCCAGGATGTAGCCGATCTCCGGCGCCACCAGCCGGAAGTTGACCGGCACGGCGATCGCACCGAGTCGCACCACGGCATAGAAGGATTCGAGAAACTCGATGCGGTTGCGCATGAGGATCGCCACGCGATCCCCATGGCGGACGCCGCGGGTCCGCAGCGACCGACTCACCCGGTTCACTCGCTGATCGAGTGCTCGATAGGACAGATCGTGGCCGCCGAAACTGAGCGCGGTCCGGTCGGGCCGGACTCTGGCATGCCGGGCCACCTGATCGGCGATCGTCATCCGGCGATGCATCTGCCACGTTCCGGTCCCGGGCGCTTTCGGGTCGGTCATTTCGACTTCGGTTTTCCGAATCCGAGCAGGTAGCCGGCGATCCGACGGATCTGGATCTCCTCGGTGCCCTCGGTGATCCGGTACCGCCGGTGATGCCGGTAGATGTGCTCGAACGGCAGATGGCGGCTGTAGCCCATCCCGCCGTGGATCTGCATCGCCTGATCCGCGGCGTCACACACGAGCCGATTGGCCCGGTAGTTGCACATCGACACCCGGTCAGAGATTGGGAGCGGATCCTCGATCTCGTCGAGCCGCGCGGCGGTTTCGCGGATGAGGCTCCGCACCATCGCGGCTTCGGTGTGGAGTTCGGCGAGCGGCCACTGGATCGCCTGGCGTGCGGCGAGCGGCTGGCCGAAAGTCTCGCGCCGACCCGCGTAGGCGGCGGACTCGTCGATGCAGTACTGCGCCGCGCCCAGACTGGACGCCGCCTGCCGCAGCCGGTTCTCGTGCAGGAAGGCCTGGGCCACCACGAGTCCCTGGCCTTCGCCACCCAGGATCGCCGCATCGCTGACCCGCACCTTCGACAGCGTGACGTCGGCGTGGTCGGTCGGCATGTTCAGGGTCCAGCGGAAGCGATCGATGGACAAACCGGCGGTGTCGACCGGAACCACGAAGGCGGTGATACCCAGGGCCTCACCGGGGGCACCCGAGGTCCGGGCGAAGACGATGTCATGGGTGGCCGCGTGCATACCAGTGTTCCATCGCTTCTCACCCGTGATCACCCAATCACTGCCGGAGCGCTCCGCGACGGTCTTCATCCAGGTGGCATCCGACCCGTGGTCCGGCTCGGTGAGCCCGAAGGCCAGTCGACGCTCGCCTGTGACGCTGGCCTCGGCGAACTCCTCGATCTGGGCGGCGGTGCCGTACCGCAGGATCAGATGGGTGGCGGGAAAGTTCCCGACCACCGAGGACTCGTCCTGCAGATCGTTGTGCAGTCCGAGTCCCTTGTGGGCCAGGTGTTCCCGGATCGCCGCCATCGCCGCACTGGTCGCGTCGCCGCCGCCGACCGCTGCCGGCAGGTCATAGCGGAGGTACCCGGCGGCATCGGCCCGGCGCCGCATCTCGGCGAGCAGCTCTTCCCATTCGGGCCGGGGCTGACCGTCGTTGTCGAAGTCGGTCCGCGCCCACTCCCGGCGATAGTCGAAGAAGCGTTCATTGTCGTCCTGGGCCTGCAGCGGGCGGATCTCCGCCTCGATGAAGGCGTCCAGGCCTGCCAGGAAACGGTCTAGGTCGGCGCTGATACCGGCAGTCATAGAAACTCCCATCGAGAGCGGTGCTGATCGTTCGTTCACTACCGCTGACGTTAGGCCGGAAAGACCGAGGAGCACAAGCCCCGGGACTTGCGACCGGCCAGAATACGCGATTTAACAGCAATTAATTCACCCCGTCGCTGCCTTCCAGCCCCGAAGTACGGACAGCCTACTCGCGCAGCCCGCCTCAATCGGATATGAATATGAACGATCGCTCAGAGCACTTGGAGGCGCGATGAAGACCAAGCACCCGGGGTCGGCCGACAGTTCGGCGATACGTTCCGGCGACGATCCGGTTGCCGCCTCCCTCATCGAGGCCGCGGTACGCACCATGTCGGCGAAAGGCTATTTCGGTACTTCGGTACGTGACATCGCCGCCGCAGCCGACGTCTCGGTGGGTACCCTCTACAACCACTTCGGCTCCAAACATGACCTGCTGGCACTGATCCTCAACCGCGGGATGGACGACCTGGTGGCGAGCACCGAGGACGCGCTCTACCGCGCCACCGCGTCACCGGCGGATCGGCTGGTCGCGATCACCGGGGTGCACGTCCGGACCCATGCCGCCTCACCTCGCGAGAGCCTGCTCGGGAACAGTGAATTGCGGAGCCTGGAGCCGGCGGCGCGCGAGTTGATCGTCAGCAAACGGGACGCCCAGCAACGGATGTTCGATCGCGTCCTGGTAGACGGAACCGAGCAGGGCGTCTTCGACACCGAGACCCCGATCGATTCGGCGCGCTTCATCGTCTCCGCGTGTACCGCCGTAGCCACCTGGTTCCGCCCTGACGGGCCGTTGACCGTCGACGAGGTCGTGGCCCGCTACCAGAGGATCGCACTGAACACTGCCGGATACCGAGGAGAGCTCTGATGACCCACCCCCTGGCAGCAACGATCGCCGATCGACTGGCTGTCGTTTTCGAAAAACCTTGCCGGGTAACCGACCTCGCGCTGTTGACCGGCGGAGCGAGCCGGGAGACCTGGCGGTTCACCGCGACCTCGGACGACCGGGCCGATGAGCTGATCCTGCGCCGGGACCCACCCGGCGCCGAGGAACCCGAGCGCATGCGCATCGAGGCCGCCGCGATCACCGAAGCCGGTCGGCAAGGGGTCCCGGTACCGACGATCCTCGATGCCAACGCCGATCCCCGCGGGATCGGACCGGCGTACCTCATCATGACCGCGCTCGAGGGCGAGGCACTGCCGAAGAAGCTGCTGCGCGACCCGCAGTTCAGCGAGATTCGCCCCCGTCTGCCCTACGAGATGGGCCGGACCCTGGCGCGGATCCATCAGATGGATCCGGCAGCCGTCCCCGGTCTCGCCGACGAGGATCAGCTCGGTGCGCTGTTCGACCAGTACGCCTCGACCTCACCCCTCCCGGTTCTGGACCTCGCCTTCCGCTGGCTGACCGACCACAAACCGACCTCCGACCGTCACACCGTGGTGCACGGCGACTTCCGGAGCGGCAACCTCCTGGTCTCCGCCACCGGCATCGAAGGGATCCTCGACTGGGAACTGGCCCATCTCGGTGACCCGCTGGAGGATCTCGGTTGGCTGTGCGCCCGGGTGTGGCGATTCGGCGCCGCCGGCCCGGTAGGCGGCTTCGGCCCCCGCGAAGAGCTGGTGCGCGGTTACGCCGACGAGTCCGGAGTGTCGATCGACGTCGCCGACATCGAGTGGTGGGAGATCTTCGCGGCGGTTCGGTGGGCCCTCATCTGCCGCCAGCAGGCCGACCGGGCGACGACCGAGGGAGGCGAGAAGACTCTCGAACTCCTGGCCATCGGGAGACGGCTGTCCGAGTCGGAGTCCGACATCCTCGACGCCCTGGGCTGGAGTCCGGCCCGTCGTGACCTCCCGGCGCCCGCGTCGGCGGACGACGACCTGTTCGGTCGCCCCGGCATCGGCGAGTTGCTGACCGCCACCCGGGAGTACATCGTGTCACTCGGCGAGCGGGCCGGTGGTGCAGACCGCTACCAAAGTCGCGTTGCGGCCCATGTTCTTTCGCTTGCCGAACGCGAGGTCCGCGCCGGCACGGTTGCCCGGGAGGAACATGCCCGGCTGCTCGCCGACTCCGGTTTCGGTTCCGAGTCCGACCTCGCGCTCGCCATCCGCTCGGGTGCGGTGGACCCGGCACGACCCGATGTCGCCGAGGCGATCCGCTCCGCGGTCGAGTGGCGTCTCGCCGTCGCCAATCCGCGTTACTGATCCGTCGAACCCGACCGAACTTCTTTGCGGCGATCTGCAGGCGTGACGTGGATGTTGATTTTCGTCGATGAGGTGCCGAGTCCCCGTCAGACCGCCAGTGAGGTCTGACGGGGTGGGCCGTCCCTGGGCTCGGGAGTGTCAGCTTTCCGGTGGATCCGGTTCTGGCGCATCGGTTTAGTTCTCACTCGGGGTGATCCGGCCCTCGAACGTGATAGCGAAAGCGTTCAACGCCGGCTTCCACCTCGCTGCCCATCGTGCTCTTCCCTTCCCCGTCGGGTCCAGAGCCCGGGTCGCCAATACAGACACTTCAACGCGGCTTGCTCGTTGGGGAAATGCCCGCGGGCCCGGATCGCCCGGCGGTATCGCGCGTTGATGCTCTCAATCGCGTTGGTACTGCAGATCACGCGTCTGATCTCGGGGTCGTAATCGAGGAACGGCACGAATTCGCTCTGGTGTTCTGTGTCGACTGGGGTCCCTCTCGCTTGCGGGGGCGAAGTCGCAGATCCAGGCGTTGGGCCGGTCGAGCCGGTATTGCCGATGATGTCCGGCGTGCCACAGCGGATGACCTCTGATTACGTGCGTGCCGGCACCACCACCGTGTTCGCCGCCCTCGACGTCGCGTCGGGGAAGGTGATCGGGTCGCTGCATCGCCGCCACCGTGCCGACGAGTTCACAAAGTTCCTCATGACCCTGGACAAGCAGACCCCGCCGGGTCTGGATCTGCATCTGGTGCTCGATAACTACGCGACCCATAAGACGCCGACGATCAAGGCGTGGCTGTTGGCACATCCACGCTTCCATCTGCACTTCACCCCGACCGGGTCGTCCTGGCTCAATCTCGTCGAGCGGTGGTTCCCCGAGTCGACCCACAAGCAGATCCGCCGCGGGGTGCACAAGTCGATTCAGGCTTTGGAGAAGGGCATTCGGTCCTGGATTACACAGTGGAACACCGATCCGAAGCCCTACGTGTGGACGAAGACCGCGGACGAGATCCTCGAACGTCTCACGTCATATTTGAACAGCATTCCTGATTCAGAACACTAGAGACCGGTTTGCAGTTTCTGTCCGATCTTCGGTATCAGCGCGGTTGCCCCGCTGCTGCATCCCCCGTTCTTGCTGAATTCATCCGTGCGCGAGTCTGGCCGTCTTGTGATTTCCACGCGATGTCACGGCCGATGATTTCCTTCATGATCTCGGTGGTACCGCCGTAGATTGTTTGGATACGGCTGTCGACGTACGCCCGTGCGATGGGATATTCCATCATGTAGCCGTAGCCTCCGTGCAGCTGCACGCATCGATCGACGACCCGCTTCTGGAGTTCGCTCGCCCACCACTTGGCCTGGGCGGCTTCGACGGCGGTGAGGTCCCCTTCGTTGAGAGCGAGTACCGCGTTGTCGATGTACGCCTGGGTGACATCGATCTCGGTGAGGAGTTCGGCCAGGACGAAGCGGGTGTTCTGGAAATCGCCGACGGACTGACCGAAGGCCTTGCGCTCGAAAACGTAGGTTCTGGTCCACTCGTAGGCGGCGCGGGCGCTGGCGATGGCGCTGACCGCGATCGACAGCCGTTCGCGGGGTAGGCGTTCCATCAGGTGGATCAGGCCACGGCCTTCGGTGCCGAGAATGTTGGCTGCGGGGACTCGCACGTCGACGAATGACAGTTCGGCGGTGTCCTGTCCGGCGAGCCCGACCTTCTTGAGTTTACGTCCGCGTGTGAACCCGTCCATATCTCGTTCGACGACGAAGAGGCTGTATCCGCGCGAGCCGGCGTCGGGATCGGTCCGTGCGGCGACGATCACCAGGTCCGCGTGGATCCCGTTGGTGATGAAGGTCTTCTGCCCGTTGAGGATCCAGCTGTCGCCGTCGCGGACGGCAGTAGTCTTGATTCCCTGTAGGTCGCTGCCGGTGCCGGGTTCGGTCATCGCGATGGCGCAGATGAGTTCACCGCTGGCCATGCCGGGTAGCCATCGCTGCTTCTGCTCCTGCGTGCCCAGATCGCACATGTACGGGATGGTGATGTCGTCCTGGGTTCCGAGGCCGGCACCGAACGAAGTGGTGCCGGTACGGGCAATTTCCTCTGCCACGATGTACCGGTACCGGTAGTCCTGCTCTCCGGGGCCGCCGAACTCTTCAGGAACGGATAGGCCGATGATGCCTATCTTCCCGGCGGCCAACCATGCAGCTCGGTCGATCAGCCGCTCCTCTTCCCACTCCTCGTAGTGGGGGATGATTTCGCGGGCAAGGTATTCCCGGACGGTTTCTCGGTATGCCTCGTGGTCTTTGCTGAAAATTCTGCGTCGCATAGCTTCTCCCTCGGTTATCAGGCGGGAACGCGGTCGAGCATTCCGCCGAGCCGCTCGGTGATCAGGTCTTCTGCTTCGGTGGTGATGCGCCCGACCAGCTCGGCGACCGTCGGGATGTCGTGGATGAGACCTTGTGAGGTGCCAACGGTCCAGATGCCGGCTTCAGTGTCGCCGAGTTCGTACACGGTTCGACCGCGTGCACCGGCAACGAGTTCGCGGACGTCTTCGAATCGACCGCCACGCTCGAGGATCCCGACGACTTCCCGGCTGATGGTATTGCTGGCGACACGGGCAGTGTTGCGCAGTGGCCGGAAGATGAGTTCGGTCTGGGTTTCGTCGGCCGCGACAATGGCTTCCTTGATGTTCTGGTGGATCGGTGATTCGGCGGTGCACATGAACCGGGTGCCCATGTTGATTCCGTCGGCGCCGAGGGCAAGGGCCGCTACGAGACCGCGGGCGTCGGCGAATCCGCCCGAGGCGATCATCGGGATAGTGATTTTTTGGGCAGCCGCAGGGATGAGGACGAGGCCGGCAATGTCGTCTTCACCGGGGTGTCCGGCGCACTCGAAGCCGTCGATGCTGATTCCGTCCACACCAAGTTCCTGCGCCTTGACGGCGTGGCGCACGGAGGTGCACTTGTGGAGAACTTTCACCCCCGCCTCATGGAACATTGGCAGGTGCGGGCCGGGATTGGATCCGGCGGTTTCGACGATCTTGACCCCCGACTCGATGATCACCTGCCGGTACTCGTCATAGGGCGGCGGCGTGATCGAGGGCAAAATCGTCAGGTTCACACCGAAGGGCTGGTCGGTCAGTTCACGGCACCGGGCGATCTCGCAAGCGAGATCCTCCGGTGTGGGTTGGGTTAGTGCGGTGATGAACCCGAGGGCTCCGGCGTTTGCAACCGCGGCGACCAGCTCGGCGCGGCCAACCCATTGCATACCCCCTTGGACGATGGGGTGGCGGATGCCGAACGTTTCGGTGAATGCGGTGGAAATCATCTGATGGTCCTCTTCCGTGATGGATGCAGGCGTCGACCGTGTTGAGGGCGACGTGGACATAGCGCTGCGCGACCTGGACATAGCGCTGCGCGACGTCCGTCGTTGTGAGCTCGCCATCGATTGGTACCAGTGGACGACGATCTGCACATACCGAGCAACGCGTGGGCAGCCTCGTGGGGCTCGCTGGTGTTAACCACCGTGGTCGAGACGCCCTCGTGGATGATGTCGGCGAGCAGCGCGTGGAGCTCGCGGCACGCTGCGGGGTAGGTCTTCGCGTCGGTCTGGACCGATCGCAGTTCGAGGTCGAGGAAGGCCAGTTCTACGCGCTGGGTCGTGGACAGCACGAATGATTCGATGACGTTCGTGAACTGGGCGCGCACGTCGTCACCTTCTTCGTCCCTCGCGGTGGTTGCTCTCTCGATCACCTCGCGTGCCGCGGCATCAAGTAAGGCCACCAGTACGGCTTCCTTGCTCTGGTGGTAGTAGGACGTCGGCGCGGTGACTCCGTTGTGCCGTGCGATCGACCGCATCGATGCCACGCGATAGCCGTGCGTGAAAAACCCATGGAGTACGTGTTGCAGTACCGGTGTCAGCTGCAGGGATGCGAAACTGCGCCACTGCGAGATCTTCCTCTCGATCACTGATCAGCTTTGCGATGACGAACAGCGCAAACGTTTCGTCAGATGCGTTCAATGATGGTGGCGTTGGCCATGCCGGCGCCCTCGCACATGGTCTGCAGGCCGTAGCGTCCGCCGGTGACCTCGAGGTTGTTGACCAGGGTGCTCAGTAGGCGGGTGCCCGATGAGCCGAGTGCGTGCCCGAGCGCGATGGCGCCGCCCCACGGGTTGAGCTTGGCTAGGTCGGCCCCGAACTCGTGCGCCCACGCCAGCGGCACCGGCGCGAACGCCTCGTTGACCTCGTACGCGTCGATGTCGTCGATACTCAGCCCCGACTTCGCGAGGATCTTCTTGGTCGCCGGGATCGGCGCGGTGAGCATGAAGACCGGGTCGTCACCGGCAACGGCGAACGAATGGAACCGGGCCCGCGGGGTCAGTCCCAGCTTCGACGCCATCTCTTCGCTCATGATCAGCGCCGCGGACGCGCCGTCGGTCAGCGGCGACGAGTTGCCCGGGGTGATGTGCCACTGCGCCTCGGGGAACCGGGCCGCGTACTTCTCGGAGTAGAACGACGGCTTCAGCCCGGCCAATCCATTGGCGGTGGTCGAGGCGCGCACCGTCTCGTCGAGGGTGTGTACGACGATATCCCCCGCGGAATTGTGCACCGCAATCGGGACGATCTCCTTGTCGAACAACTTGTTCGCGGCTGCCTCGGCGGCCCGGCGGTGGGATTCGGCGGAGTAGACGTCGAGGGTGTCGCGGTCCAATTTCCACTTGGCGGCGATCAGTTCAGCGGAGATGCCCTGGTTGACAAGCCCTTCGGGGTAGCGGGCGGCGATGCCCGGGCCGGACGGATCCTGCCCGAGCGTGGAGGTGCCCATCGGGATCCGGGACATCGACTCCACGCCGCAGGCGATCACGATGTCATAGGCGCCGGCGATGACGCCCTGGGCGGCGAAGTGCGCGGCCTGCTGACTCGACCCGCATTGGCGGTCGACGGTGGTTGCGGGCACCGAATCCGGGAACCCGGCCGACAGTAGCGCGGTGCGGGAGATGTTCAACGACTGCTCGCCGACCTGCGCGACGCAGCCGCCGATGACATCGTCGACCTGCGCGGGGTCGATGCCGTTGCGCTCGACCACGGCGCGCAGCACGTGAGCGAGCAGCTCGACGGGATGCGTACCCGAGAGTGCGCCGCCGGGCTTACCTTTACCGGAAGCGAGGCGGACGACGTCGACGATGACCGCGTTCGTCATTTCTGACCCTTTCGTCGTGATTCGGGCGGAAACCGCCAACTGAGGGAGGCGAACTGCACCCCGAGATTCGTCCGGTTATTTATCGTTCGCTAACTAGCAACGTATGAGCGAGACTTCCACTTGTCAAGATCCCCCGACCCTTCGACATCCCGCCCAGCGCACCGGGGTGGTGCTCACTCACGAAGGGCCGATCGCCGCGTCGTACATATCTCGGTAAGAGTTTTCGAGGCACCGTCGGTACAGGTACGGGTCGGGCATCTGGTCACGATCGGCGTCGAACGAGATCGTGACGTCTCCGCAGTAACTGGTGACCGGGTGGATCAGACCCAGGCCATCCCAGATCGGTCCCCACGCGTCGTAATGGAGCATTTTTGCCCCGGTGAAGTACAGCGGCTGTTGCGAACCGGGAACATTGGTGACGATGGTGTTGAACAGCGGGCGATGCCGGTTGGCGAGGCCGACTCGGCTGTAGGTCGTCACGGCCAGCCCGGCGAGCGCACTGGGTAGATATTCTGCGTAGTCGCAGAGCACCGAGGCCGGTACAGCGTGGGTGAACTCCTTCTTCGCCGCAGTGGTCCGGTGGACCTGCCGGAGGCGTTCGATTGGTGCCGCGGTATCGCTGCCGACCGGGATCATGGCAAAGACTGCTTGATTTCCTGCCTGCCCGCGCCCAGCCTCAGAGCGGATCGAGATCGGACAGCCGGCAACCAAGGAACGTTCGGGAAGGTCATCGTGCTCGGACAAGTAGTTCCGAAGCGCTCCACCGACGATCGCCACCACCGCATCGTTGACTGTCGCCCCCTCGACCAGTGCCTTGATGCTGCGCAGATGATCGAGCGGGACGGTGATGCTGTCGTGCACCCGGTGGGGGCCTACGGCACCGTTGAGCGGCGTGCGCGGCACCGTTCCGGCGAAGAGCGGCATCTCCCGTGCACCGCGGTAGAGCGTCTCACGGACGATTGGGAGGGTCTTGTACAGCGTATCGGTCAATCGGGCCGGTTCGGTTACACCACGGAGAGCGGCGCGGGCAAGCTTGTGGATCGTTCCGGAGCCTGGGCGGGGCTGGAAACTCTCTGCCGCGACGATCGCACTCGGCGTCAGATCGTGAAGAGCATCGAGCATCTCCCAACCCGAAATACCGTCCACCGCACAGTGATGGAGTTTGAACAGCACCGCGAACGAACCCGACGGCACTCCTTCGACCGCATCGAGCCCTTCGATGACCCAGATTTCCCATGGGGGCCGGGTGAGGTCGATCGACCGCGCGTTCAGACGGCACGAGTCGATCATCAACTGCCGCCAATCCGCGGGGGCAGTCAGCGCCACATGGCGGACATGAAACTCGATGTCGAAATCCGGGTCGTCAACCCAGTACGGGAAGTCAAGGTCGAGCGGAACACGGGAGAGCTTCCGCCGGAAGACTTTCGACCGATTCAAACGCGATTCGATATTGCGCAGGATTGTCTTGAAGCGGATCGTTTCTCCCGGCCGGGTCGCCGGGTCGTAGATTCCGAGCCCGCCGATGTGCAGGAACTGTGACGGCGTCTCCGCGAAAAGAAAGGCCGCATCGAGACCCGAGAGCTGATTCATGGTGCTCCTGACCGCAGTGTGCGGTGATGTTGATTATCGACCGTTAATTAGCGTGCGTGAAAACTCGCCAGCTCGTATCAGTTTTTTCGACCCTTCCCACCTGTTATTGCAGCACAGAGGGTTTCGCCAGCCGGAGTGCGTAACCTTGCGGCCGTCTGCCGGTAGGCGTGACGTTCGATCTCCGCGAGCGAGTGGGCCGCCAGGAAATTGACTCGGTAGTGCTCAAGAGTGGCAGCGTCCGGCAGGATCAGCCACGCCTGCCTGCCAAGGCGCCGTAGTTTCCGGATTTCGCGCTGGAGGAGGAGATTCGATCCTGTTCGCAGGAACTGACGGTGTAGCGGGGGTCGGCTTCGGGGATCGAATGCGAGCGGCGCAATACAGATCACGTGGGAGGAGTGGGCATGCGCGGCCAGATCGAGATTGTTCATCGAGTGCACCCCGCCATCGACGAGTACCTTCGTCCCCGCACGCACTGGGGCGAAGACGCCAGGCACCGCGGTGGTGGCCTGCACCGCCGCTCTCAGCGAGATCGTCCGCGACCTCTCCGATCTGCCGAGTACCACGCGGCGGCCGGAGACGATGTCGACGGCGGTCAGCCAGAGCGTACGTGTGGGCCATTCGTGCGGCAGGCTGTTGATGTTGCTGTAGTCGTGTGGCCCGGCTAACTCGGCCCGGAAGAATCGGCGGAGCGGTCGCGGTGGCGTGGGGAAGGGAATGCGAACGAGGGAGCGGCCCAGCACCCAGCTGGCCCCGCCGGCGCGGGCGGCGAGGTCGAAGGGTGTGCCCCATGAGCGGGTGAGGACGGGCGCCGAGCCCGACCAGACACCGTCACCGATTGCCCGTCGGGCGAGGGCCGATGTCGGGCACCCCGTTCGGATCCATGCACCGGCGAGCCCTCCGGCGCTCGTCCCGACGATGGCCTGCGCGTCGTTCGCACTGATCCCTGCCACGTCCTCAAGCGCACGCAGCGCTCCGGCGTGGAAGGCTACTCCAGGAACCCCACCGCCGCCGAGCACCAGGGTGAACGGCCGAGAGTTCTCTCGGCCAGAGGGAGCGTGTTCGGGCATCGACTTCTCCTCAGGAAAGGGCAGTCTCGACGTGTATCGACGCGAAAATTGCCAGCTCCGAAGAACTGGAAGGGGCTCCGCGTCGCCCGCACCCTGGATTCGGCAAACGCATCGACGTCCACGGTGTGGGGCGTTTTCACAATTGGTCGATGCCGGCGAGGGCGCTGACGTAGTCGCGGGCCCGGGTCGCGTCGAAGGAGCGTGAGATCTGCAGTTTCTCCGCTTCGATAGATCCTTCGGCGTGGGTGGCGAGCACCGACTGGTATCCGCCGTAATCGCGTGCGGTGAGATCGGCAATGAAGTTGAGCAGACGGAGGCGCTTCTCGGCAGGGGCCGCTGCCGCGTAGTACTTTTCGAGCACCGCACGGATCTCGGGGTTGTCCCAGTCCTCGCCGCCCGGGCCGGTTGCAAGCAGCCCACCGGACAGGTCCGTCAGGATCGCGACGGCATTGTGGAAACCGTGCGCGAAGTGATACTTGGCCATATTCACCGCGAGCGGATCCGGCTGTTGCACCCCGTGCTCTCCCGGACGGGAGCGGACCGCCGACAGCTGCGCGAGGCCGCGGACGGTCTCGCTCCAGGTGATCAGCTCGGTCAGCTTGCCCTTGACGTGTCCAGCCTTGCTGATGCCGTTGGCCTCGGCGATGAGCGACGCCGCCCCGACTATGATGTCGAGCAGGGGCAGCTTGTAGTTGATGGCGGTGAAGCGGTGGTAATCGACGAACGCCAGCGCCAGCGGACCGGCCAACTCCGGTCGTCGGTTGAGGAAGACGCGGTCCTTCGGGACCCGTACGTCGTCGAAGACGGTCAGCGATTCGAGCAGCTTGTGCTTGGTGGAGATCGGGAATTCGAAGCTGTTGCGCTCCCCCGCTGCGTACGGCGACACATACAGGTTCAGACCCGGGGTGTCGACGGGAATCGCGAACGAGACCGCGTAGTCGGCGTCGTCGGGTCCCATTGCCCGGGTCGGCAGCACGATCAACTCGTCCGCGTTCGCCGAGAAGGAGGTGTGGCACTTCGCTCCTCGGACGGTGATCGACTCATCGTCCTCGTCGACGATGTGCAGATACAAGTCCGGGTCGGCCTGCTGACGCGGGGCCAGGGAGCGGTCCCCCTTGACGTCGGTCTGCGCGACCGCCAAGGCCAGATCCTTGCGGCACACCCGCTGGTAGAACGCGCGTGCGTTCTCGAGCCCCTCCCCCTCGGTGGCGCGCAGCAGCGCGAACAGCGCATCGCTGCCGACCTCCTTGAGGACGATCGTGCCGCCGCCCCGGCGGGAGACCTCCTCGATCAGGGTCCCGCGCCGGACCAGGTCGTCCGCATTGGCGGGGGCGACGTAAAACGCGCTGACCTGCTCCCCGTCGACCTCGGTGACCGCCAGGTCAGGCCGGTCGGCGGCGATATCGTAGCAGAGCGCCGAATGATCAACTGCGAGAGCTAGTTCAGGTTCGCCGACCACGTCGTCGATCTGCCGGCCTCGGTAAAACACCCGCCGTCCGTCCGTCAAACCCTTGCGGAACTCGTCACCGGTACGCAAACCCACCATGCACTCCTTGTCAGCTGTCGGCATCGGCCGATCTACATTACTCTATCGATCGTTATATAAGTATCAAGTGTACGGTCGAGTAACCGGCCGGATAGGGGTGAACGAGTTCCGCCGTGGCGACCATGGTCATGCGTACCTCTCGGAGGATCTGCGGCCCAGCAAAAGAAACAGCGCCCGAGCCACGGGGTTCGGGCGCTCGACCTTGTGGTGTCAGTCGGTGAGGTAGATCGACTTGGTGTTGAAGTAGGCGGCGAGACCTTCCGGACCGAGTTCTCGTCCGAGACCACTGGCCTTGATTCCCCCGAACGGCGCACCGAAATCGAGGGTGTACCCGTTGACGCCGAAGGACCCGGTCTCCACCCGCCGTGCAACTTCGAGCCCATGCTCGGCATCGGCGGTCCACACCGTTCCGCCGAGCCCGAATTCGGAGTCGTTGGCGATCGCGATCGCCTGCTCCTCATCGGTGTAGGGGATGACCGAGAGTACCGGCCCGAAGATCTCCTCGCGAGCGATGGTGTGGTCGAGTCCGACCTCCCCGAAGACGGTCGGTTCGACGAACCATCCGCGGTCGCGGTCGGCGGGGCGCCCCCCACCGGTGGTCAGTTTCGCGCCATCGCTGCGGCCGGCCTCGATATAGGACTCGACTCGGGCCCGCTGCCCGGCGCTGACCAACGGTCCGATGAATGTGTTCGGGTCGAGGGGATCGCCGACGGGAAGAGAGGACACCATGGCGGTGACCGCGTCGAGCACCTCCGAGTATCGGCTCTGCGGGGCAAGGATTCTCGTGGAGGCGTAGCACGTCTGACCGGTGTTGATCAGGGATGCGGTCGCCAGGCCCTGCACCGTAGTAGCCAGGTCGGCATCGTCGAGGATCAGCGCGGCGGACTTGCCGCCCAGCTCCAGCGAGACCGGTCGCAGCAGCCGACCACAGGTTTCGGCGATCTGCCGTCCGGCCGGAGTGGATCCGGTGAACGCCACCTTCTGCACGCCCGGGTGGGCAACGAGGTGCTTGCCGATCTCCGGTCCACCGGTGACGATGTTGAGGACACCGGCGGGCAGGCCAGCCTCGGCAGCAGCCTCGGCCAGGACGAACGAGTCGAGCACCGTCTCCGGTGACGGCTTGAGGACGACCGTGCAGCCGGCCGCGAGCGCCGGGGCGATCTTCATCATCGCCAGCAGCGCCGGAAAGTTCCACGGTGCGATGGCAGCGACGACACCAATCGGCTCCTTCCGGACCACCGTTGTTCCGTTGCCCGCCAACGCCGGTCGACGTTCTTCCAGTTCAGTGCCGCGGGCCAAAGCGGCGTAGTAGTGCAGCAGGCCGGCCGGACCCTCGCCCTCGGCAACGGTGGCGATCGATATTGGCATCCCGTTCTGCTCGCTGACCAGGCGAGCGGACAGCTCGGCTCGGTTACCGAGGGTAATCGCGAACCGTTCGAGAACGTCGGCGCGCTGCGCCGGCGTGAACGCCGACCAGGAACGGAACGCGCGGGCCGCCGCCGCGACGGCGGCATCGACGTCGGCCGGGGTGCTGTGGGGTACCTGCCCGATCTTCTCTTCCGTCGACGCCGAGTGCACCTCGATTACGTCGGACGACGTGGGCTCGCGCCACTCTCCGTCGATGTACAGGGCAGCGTGATTGTGAAGCATGGGGCCTCCTCGGACCGTTGGGCGCCGGGTCGAACTGCGCGGGTTGCTGCGCCGAGCACCGCGAGTGACAGAGATCATATAGCGATCGATAAATAACGTAGGCGCACGATTCGACGCTGTCAATGCGCTGGCGGGCGGCCGCGGACGGCGGCGGTCACTTGAGCAGCTGCGTCTCGGACAAGGTCACCGAGCTCGAGCGTGGCCTCACCCGATATGGAGGCGCGGGCGTCGACGACGCACAACACCATCGCCGGATCGGCGTCGGGTCCGAAGACGACCGAATTGACCGAGATCGGCTGATAACTCCCGTGAGGGTCTACCGCACCGATCAATACATCCGCCGACAGCAGGCGCCGGGCCTCACGCAGCGCGAAGGCCGACCGCTGCCCTCCCCGTCCGTGTCCGCGTAGCGCCGAGACCGCATCCGCCAGCGAAGGGTCGTGTTGCCGAAGGCATTCGATTGCGAATCCGCGTTTGCGGATGAGTGCGAGGATCGGCTCGTACCGGGCTCGCAGCAAGGCGGCGTCCTCGTCGAGTGCTTGCTCGCCGAGGGTGTACCACTCGTCGAGTCGATCGGATGGGTACCAGGCGGCCAGTCCGGCACCCAGCGGTGGTGCGAGCAGCACCTTGTCGCCCAAGCGCAGGCCGAGGGTGCCCCGACGGCCGCCGATCGGTTGGACGATCTCGGCGACCACCAGGTCGGCGCCGGACGGGACGAAGGCGATGCTGGCCAGGTGAGTGAGGTCGGCGAGCCGATGCATCGCCGGCCGTGCGAGGTCGACGACGTCGGCCGCCTTGTCCGCTGCCTGCCCTATTGGAATCAAAGCGGGGCCGAGTTGGTAGGTCTTGCGGCTGGGATGGCGGATGAGCCAGCCGGCCTCGGTGAGGGCGATCACCATCGGATAGCACGTGGCCTTCGCGACACCGAGGTGCCGGGCGATATCCGCCAGACTGCGCCCGGCGCCAGGTTCCTCGGCGAGCCATGCCAGGAGCATCACGATGCGATCGGTCTGTGGGGACGTCCGTGTCATGTGTTCGCATAATGCCACTCTGGCGCTGCATTGTGATAACCGCTACATTTACCTTTAGCGATCGCTATACAGCTTAGTTTTCGTTGTGGAGAGGACTTCGATGACAATCAACGGTGGTCAGTTGCTGGCCAAGGCGCTGGCACAGGTGGGGACGACAGAGGTGTTCACCCTGCACGGTGGGCATCTGGACGCCTTCCTGGTGGCGTGCAGCGCGGAGGGCATCCGGTTGACGGACACCCGGCACGAGTCGAGTGCCGGTCACGCCGCCGACGCCTACGCCCGCGTCACAGGCGGACTCGGGGTCTGTGTCGTCACCTCGGGTCCGGGATTCACGAACGCCTATACTGCGATCGCGAATTCCTATCTCGACCGCACCCCCACCCTGTTCATCGTCGGGGCTCCGCCGCTGCGCGAGACCGAGACCAACCCGCTGCAGGGTGGCTTCGACCAGATCGCCGCGGCGACACCGGTGACGAAGTGGGCATACCGGATTACCGATCCCGCACGGGTTCCCGAGTTCGTTGCCCTGGCCGTCCGCAAGGCCACCACCGGCGTTCCGGGCCCGGTTCTGCTTGAGATTCCGATCGACGTGATGTTCGGTGAGGCAGACGAGAACGCGGTCCGGTACCCGGTCAACTACACCATCGAGGACCGGCCAGCGCCGCCGGCGACCGCCGTGGAATCGGCTCTCGACCTGTTGCAGACCGCGACGAACCCCGCGATCGTTATCGGCGGTGGGGTCACGTTCTCCGGTGCCGCGGACGCCCTCGTCGCTTTCGCCGAAGCCGTTGATGTCCCAGTCTTCTACCCGGGCAAGGCCGACGGTTCGATCCCTGCAAGCCACCGCTTGGCCGGCGGAGGTCTGCTCGCCCTGGGCACCCTGCCTGCGCTCGGCCAACCGACCCCGGATGTCGTGATAATCGTGGGCGCACGGGCCGGGATGTTCACCGGCGGCCGAACCAGCCTGTTCCCTGGCGCCCGGCTCGTCCAAATCGACATCGACGCTTCCGAACTCGGTCGGATGCACGACGTCGCCGTCCCGATCCTTGCGGACTGCCGGGAAACCCTGCTCGCGCTGACCTCCGCCGCCGCCACCCGCACCTGGCCGGACTGGTCCGGTTGGGTGCAGGCGGCAACGGGCGCCAAGCACGCCCACCGGGCCGGATTCGTCGACGAGACGACCGAGTCGGGCAAACCCCACCCGTACTTCGCAGCCCGCGCCATCGTCGACGCCTGCCCACCGGACACGATCTTCGTGATGGACGGCGCCGAGGCACCCTCCTGGGCGGAATTCTTCGCCACCACCGAATCACCCGGCGGTGTCCTGCGCCTCGGGTATCTCGGATGCCTGGGTGTCGGACCAGGATTCGCGATCGGAGCGCACCGGGCCCGCCCGGACGCACCCGTCGTGATCATCACCGGTGACGGGGCCGCCGGCTTCCACATCCAGGAGTTCGACACGATGGCCCGGCACAACATCCCGGTGGTCACTGTTGTCTTCAACAATGCGGTCTGGGGAATGTCGATCCACGGTCAAGAAGCCGTCTACGGCGACCGCGGCGTTGTGGTTTCCGAACTCGCCGACAGTGCCTACGAGAAGGTGGCTGAGGCATTTGGTGGATATGGCGAGCGGGTCCAGAGCACCGCGGCAATCGCCGACGCGATGAAGCGCGCGTTCGCCGCCGGCGTGCCGGCCTGTCTCAACGTCGAGATCGACCCGACGGTGGTGCACCCGATCACCACGATAATGCTCGGCGACGTCACCAGCTCCGACGAAATCGTGGTCCCCTACTACGAGAACATCCCCCGATGAAGGGGCTGCTGTTCCGCGAACCCGGCGTGGTCACGCTCGCCGACCTCGATACCCCAGTAGCCGACGACGGCGAGGTGCTAGTGCAGGTCAAGGCCGCCGGCATCTGCGGCTCCGACCTGCACGGCGTCTCCGACGGCATGTACCCCCATCCAGTGGTGCTCGGACACGAGTTCGCGGGCGTCACCGAGGACGGCACTCGCGTCGCGATCAACCCGCAGGTACCGTGCCGAAACTGCGCGTCCTGCACCGTCGGTGCCACCAATCTCTGCACCAGCAACTCGATCGTCGGCATCACCCAGGCGGGTGGTGTCGCCGACATGGTGGCGGTGCCTCGCGATCGGCTGGTGCCGTTGCCGGAGAGCGCGTCCTTCACCGCCGGAGCGATGGCCGAGGTCGTCGCCAACGGCGTCCATGCTCTCGCCCGCGGCGGCGGGGCGCAGCACAAGACAGTGGGGATCATCGGCGCCGGACCGATCGGGCTGGCCACCTTGTTGTGTGCCCGCGAGCAGGGAGCCACCACGATCGTGGTCACCGACCTGGTCGAGCACCGACTGGCGGTGGCAACCCGACTCGGTGCCGACGCAGTGGCACCCACCCTCGACGCCAGCTCGTTCGACCTCGTCATCGACGCGGTCGGTGCGGTCGCCACCCGGTCCGCCTCGCTGATGGCCCTGCGGCCGGGCGGCATCGCAGTCTGGATCGGGGTCAACGACCCGGCAGCGACCCTCGCGGCGTCGATGGATGTGGTGGTCACCGAACGCACCATCGTCGGGTCCTTCGCCTACACCGACGCCGAGTTCGCGCACGCGGTCGCTCTGAGTGCCCATCACGACTTCGACTGGGTCAGCACCTACCCGCTCGGGGACGCCGAACCGGTATTCGCCAACCTGCAGTCCGGACGATCGTCGATCGTGAAAGCACACTTCATCACCGAGGACAGGAGTCGACAGTGACTGCACGGGTAGCAGATAAGACCGCCGTGGTAATCGGCGGCGCGTCGGGCATTGGATGGGCATCGGCCGAGTTGCTCGCGCGCGAAGGCGCAACCGTGGTGATCGCCGACATCGACGCCGGCAAGGCAGCCGGTCGAGCACGCGAGCTCGGTGACCGCGCCCGCAGCTGCCGAGTCGACGTCACCGACGAAGAATCGGTACGCGCGCTGTTCGAGGACACCGTCACTGAAGTCGGCTCCGTCGACATCACCCTCAACTGCGCCGGAGTCAACCTACCTGGGTTGGTCACCGAACTAGATGCCGGTTCGTGGCAACGCACTATCGATCTCTGTTTGACCGGGGCCTTCTTCGTGATCAAACATTCGGCCCGTACGATGACGGCTGGAGCGGCGATTACCAGCATCGCATCGCTCAACGCGCGTCAACCCGCCGCCGGCTTCGCCGGCTACTGCGCCGCCAAAGCCGGCCTGACAATGCTCACCCAGGTGGCAGCACTCGAACTGGGCCCGCGAGGCATCCGGGTCAACGCCATCTCTCCCGGCCTGGTCGAGACACCCCTCGTGCAGGGGCTGACCTCGATACCGGCAATCCAAGCCGACTTCACCGACAACACACCTCTCGCGCGTAATGGGCAGCCGAGCGACGTTGCCGAGGCCGTGTTGTACCTCTCCTGCGACGCCGCCTCCTGGGTGACCGGGGAAATCCTCGACGTCAACGGCGGAGCACACCTGCGCCGGTATCCGGACGTGATGGCACATTTGGCGGCAGCCACAGAATAGGTGTGCCGACGGCACACCTGCGTCGGCATCAATGCAGGTGAATCGCGCCCCTTTGTTCCCTCCCTGGGCACGGCCGTGCCTCGTCCGTCAGCCAGCCCCGGACATAAATAGTTATCGATCGGTAAACTCGTGGTTCCGGTCACACCGTCGGTGTGGTGCCCGTCGTCCAGGGGAGAGAACACTTGATGAAAGCTTCGAGCTGCGCAACGGGACCGATTACCTAGATCCCGCAACCGCAACACGAGGAGATCTACCGCATTCTCGCGACACAGGAATTCCCCTGGGACCTCAACCAGGCAATGTTCGCTTGACTTATGGACGACTACGAACTGCGGCACTTCGCCTACGACGGCGGCCGTGCCGGCGCCAACGCCACACCCGACTTGTTCTGCACCTTCCCACCGAACAACTACGCCCCCGGCACCGCGGTCAAACACTTCGCCCGGACAATCATGGACGATCCCCTCCGCGACGCGTTTTACTACCCTCACTACCCGCCCCCACCCGCATCGAATGCATCCTCTCTATCGGCGCCCTCAAGCCTGCGCCCGCATCGTCCGCCACCCCGTACCACCCCCAGATACGCCCGCGACCTCCCCAACATCCGCAGCCACCCATGGCTACCAGATCGGCCGACTCGGCACCTTCCCCAAAACCTGCCCCGGCAAGCACAACACCTCGCCGGCCGAAAAGAAGCAAGAGAGCAACATCCGATGAGCTACCGCCTCGCCGATGAATCCCGTCGACACGCACTCGAACGACCCGACGCTCCGGCATTGACTGGCCGCGGAATGTCCTTGACCTACGGTGAGCTCGACCAGCGCACCAACCGCCTGGCCAACGTGCTCCGGGAGCGAGGTATTGGCCCGCAGTCCCGTGTGGCCGTATTGGACAAGAGTTCCCCGCAGGTAATAGAGGTGCTGTTGGCGGCCGCCAAGGTCGGCGCGGTCACTGTTCCCGTCAACTGGCGGTTGGCCGCACCTGAACTCACCGGGGTCCTCAGCGACGCTGGCGTTGAAATCTTGCTTTTCCACAGCTCTTTCGAAGGTACGGTGGCTCACCTTCGTGCGAACGTGCCCACACTTGCCCACGTCATCCGCATCGACGGCGACTGCGACGAGGACTATGAAACGCTTCTCGCTTCCGCGGACGGCACCGATCCCGGATGGACCGGCGAGGCCGACGACATCGTCCTCCAGCTCTATACCTCCGGCACCACCGCGAAGCCGAAAGGTGTGCTCAGCTCCAACCGCAACCTCGGCGCCTGCACCCAGTCGGGTGGTCCGTGGGGATTCGACTCATCGTCGGTGAGTCTGTGCGCCATGCCGCTGTTCCACATCGGGGGCCTCGGTTGGGTCCTCGTCGGTATGGCAAATGGAGCGCATACCGTGATCGTTCCGGAATTCACCCCACAGTCACTACTCGACGAACTCGAGCACCACAAAATTACCAACACATTCCTAGTGCCCTCGGTGATCGGCATGCTCGTGGAGGTCCCCGGTGCCGCGGAGCGGGACTACACCGCACTGCGCTCGATCGCCTACGGTTCGTCTCCGATCACCCCGGCGCTGCTCAAGCGAGCCCTGACCACATTCGATCGGCCACTGTTCCAGGTATACGGCCTCACTGAGACCCACGGTGCCATCACCCAGCTTGACGCTTCCGACCACAGTACCGACGGCGATCATGTTCACTTGCTGCGATCAGTCGGGAAACCCTATCCCTGGGTGGAACTGAAGATCGTCCAGCCCCACTCGACCGATCCTGTGGAAACCGGGGAGACCGGCGAGATCTGTGTGCGGTCCCCACAGAACACCGTCGGCTACTTTCACCGGCCGGACGAGACCGCGAAGACAATCGACGCGGACGGCTGGCTCCACACCGGCGATGTCGGACGGTTCGACGAGCACGGATACCTCTACATCACCGACCGGATCAAGGACATGATCATCAGCGGCGGAGAGAACGTCTACCCGATCGAGGTCGAATCGGTCATTGCCGAATACCCCGGCGTCTCCCAGGTCGCCGTGATCGGTGTCCCCGACCCGACGTGGGGTGAAGCCGTCAAGGCCGTAGTGGTGACCGCCCCCGGACAGGCGATCGATGCCCGCGAACTGTCGGCCTTCGCCCGCAAGCGACTGGCCGGCTACAAGTGCCCCAAGACGATCGACATCGTGCAGTCACTCCCACTGGGCGCGACCGGGAAGATCCTCAAGCGCGAACTGCGAGAACAGTACGCGCAGCAACTGTCGACGCCGTAGCCGACACCCGCGCCGCCGAGCCGCAAAGGGTCAGGCACGTGCCGAACGTGCCTTCCGCGGCTTGGCGGCCGCGGAGACATACCCGACGGTCGTCAGGGCAATCTCCACATACTTGCGCGCCACGATCTCGGGTGTCAGCTTCCCCTCGGTGTGGTACCACCGCGGGATCGACTGGCACATCGCCAACACCGCACGCGTCGACTCCGCCGGATCCGATGTGTAGAACAGACCCCGTCGATTGCCGTCCTCGATGATCTCAAGAACAAGGTCTTCGATCCCCTTTCGGACTACCCGGTAGCGCAAACGATTGTCCGGGCTGAGATACTTCACCTCGCCCTCGAGAGCCGCCAGCCGCGCGCGAGTGGTCATACGCAGGACGATCGTCTCGATGACGTTGGACAATCGCTGCACCGGCTCCCCCCCGCCGTCCGCGCTGGCCGAATAGGCACGAGTCAACACATCGCTGGTGGAGTACTCCAGGAGAGCAAGCAAAATGCCCTCCTTGTTGCCATGGTGGTAATACAAGACCGGGATCGTCACCCCTACCCGTTGGGCGATATCTCGCACCGAGGTTCCGTGAAACCCGTTCTCGTAGAACGCGTCGAGTGCATGCGTCAAAATCGGCGACAGTTCCGGCGGGTCCATGCGCCGCCACCCCGGATTGCCGACGACAGAGGGTGACACCCTCGCACCCTTCGAAGAACGAGCCATCAGCACACCTAACTATCGATAACTACTGCTGTTGACATCAGTCTAATGGCTCGTCACGGATTGTTGACCGGGCAATCCCAGGGTCGAGGCGAGGTGCACGGCAGACTGTCTCCGAGTCGAGACAAGGAGGTGGTCGTGGCACGTCAACCCAGCTTGTTCGTCCGATCGTTGACCATGGAGGAAGGACGACGGCTGCGGAAGATCAGCCGCACCGCCGAGGACCTGATCAAGGTACGGCGCGCCATCGTGGTGCTGATGTCCGCGCACGGTCAAAGCGTCCAGGACATCACCTTGTTGATGCAGGTCAGCGACGATTACGTCCGCTATGTGATCCATGCGTTCAACGAGCATGGATTCGAGGCGTTGCACCCAATGGAATGGGGGACGCCCCACGACGATCGATGAGCAGACTCGCAAGAAGATCTGCTTGATCGCCCGGACGTCCCCCTGAAGATTGGAAGATCACTGCGTTTTCCACCTAGAGCTTGGCCAAGCTCGCCGAGCACCTGATCGCGCAGAAGATCGTGCCGACCATCAGCCGTGAGACGCTGCGTCGGATCCTGCGCGACGGAAAGGTCACCTGGTAGGCGACCACGACGTGGAGGCATCGACCGATCCGGATTTCCTGTCGAAGATGTGCACGATCTTGGATCTGTACGACACCCCGCCGACAGACGGCCCGGTCGTCTGTGTCGGCGAATTCGGTCCGCTGAACCTGCAGCCGCGGAACAGAAACTCGTGGCGGCCGGCCACGCATCCGCTGCGGTTGCGGGCGACGTATCACCGCTACGACTTCGGTGATGCACATGCTTGCCGCCCTCGATTTATCGAGCGGCGAAATGTACTACCGCATCAGGACGCGTAAACGTGCCGGCGAGTTCCTCGACTTCCTCAAAGTGTTGCGGGCCAGGTGGCCCGGGGAGAAGTGGTACGTGGTGCTCGACAACTTCTCCCCACACCGGCACCTGTCCGTCCGCGGGTGCGCTGAGGACAACGACGTCGAGTTGGTGTTTCTGCCGACCTACGGGTCGTGGCTGGACTGGATCGAGGCCGAGTTTGCGGCGTTGCGATATTTCGCACTGAACGGCACCGATCATCGCAGCCACACCGAGCAGAACGCTGCGATCGGAGCGTATATGCGGTGGCGCAATGCCCGTGCCGAACCGAAGGCGAGGTCTGCCCCGGATTCGCCGATCCGATCATGGAGCGAGTACCCGTATTATCCGGCCAAGATTTCGTGACGAGCCACTAGTGCCGCATCACGCAACGTTTGCCCTGTCGACGATCTCCCGTAGCTGTTGATCCTCGGCGTGCTTGTTGCGCCAGATGATGTAGCGACGGA
>NZ_JBKFBA010000045.1:0-30653 GCF_053345925.1 Rhodococcus sp. C26F | reverse complement strand
GTGACGTAGCGGGGATTGAAGCTCCAGACCCCGGCAGTAACGGCCAGCACATCCCAGGCCAGGAAGATGACAGCCACCGGTGCGACAGCTCGGACGACGCGGGCCGGCTGTCGGTAGATCCGTGCCCCCCACTCCAGGGGAGCGGTCACGATCAAGCAGGCCGCCAAGACGAATAAGTAATGCCAGGAATCCATCTCACGCTCCGTTCAGGGTGAAGGAGTCGATGCGGCTCGCGTCCAGCAGGAGCATTTCGGCCGCGACCGACGGACTCCTGATCTGCCAGGAGCGTGGCAGCCGAGCACAGTTCGGACCACGATCCCAGCGCTGTTTGTCACTCCGCCGACGCGTGTCGAGCACGCACCTGCGAACACAGCCAATCACGACCTCAGGCCGGCCATGCCCAAACGGTGCAGAAAATTGCAGAAGGGGATTCCCGGAGGCGATCGATGAGCAGGTGCGCCAGCGCATATCAGGCCTGATTCGCGACGAGATAGCGGAGTTCCTGCAGGTAGGTGACAGGTCAACACTCGACGTAGTTGACGGCGACGTTGACCGCGAGACCGCCGGTAGATGTCTCCTTGTATTTCACCAGCATGTCTGCGCCTGTGGAGCGCATCGTTTCGATCACCTCGTCGAGGCTGACCCTGTGCGTACCGTCGCCGCGCAGCGCCATCCGGGCTGCGTTGATGGCCTTGCCTGCGGAGATGGCGTTGCGTTCGATGCACGGAATCTGCACCAGGCCCTCGATGGGGTCGCAGGTCAATCCGAGACTATGCTCCATTGCAATTTCCGCTGCGTTCTCGACTTGTTCCGGTATGCCGCCCAAGATCTCCGCTAAACCGGCCGCTGCCATGGAGGCCGCGGAGCCCACCTCTCCTTGGCAACCGACCTCGGCGCCGGAGATCGAGGCTCGTTCCTTGTATAGGGATCCGATGGCTCCGGCGGTGAGAAGGAATCGGATTGTGGTCTCGTCGGGGTCAGCCCTCCCGGCCGGGGTGTAGTGCACGGCGTAGTGCAGTACCGCAGGGACGATCCCGGCCGCCCCATTGGTGGGAGCGGTGACGACCCGGCCACCGGATGCGTTCTCCTCGTTGATCGCGAGTGCGACGAGGTTGACCCAGTCTTCGGCGAATTCCGGTGCGCGGTGAGGATCTTCGCGGTTCAAGTGTTCGAACCAGTCATGGGCACGTCGACGAACCCGCAATCCACCCGGTAGGTACCCGTCGCGTGCGATGCCGCGTCGCTCGCACTCGACCATTACATCTCGGATGTGCAACAGGCGGTCCCGGATTGTAAGCGCCGACCGCGATTCGCGTTCGATCGAGAACATGAGCTCGCTGACGCTGTATCCGTAGCGGTTGCAGAGTTCGAGTAGTTCTTTCGCAGAGCCGAACGCAGGTCCGCGAGCCCGTGCAGTAGTGGTTTCTGTGCTTTCCGCTTCGGTGACGACGAAGCCACCACCGACGGAGAAATAAGTCTCCTTGTACAGTTCGACGTTCCCGTCGGCATGGGCGGTGAGCGTCATCCCGTTGGGATGGAACGGCAGGATGGTCAGCGGATGCAGGATGATCTCGTCCTCGGCAAGCGCGATCTCGCGATATCCGCCGAGCGCGAGGTGGCGGGTACGGCGCATGATCTCGAGTCGCCGTTCCATCTCGTCGATCTCGATATCCTCGGGACGGTAGCCTTCGAGTCCGAGTAGAACGGCAGACATCGTCCCGTGTCCGGCGCCGGTCGCGGCCAGCGAGCCGTACAGGTCCACTCGTACGTCGCTCACGTCGTCGAAGACATTGCGGGTGTGCAGCTCGGAGACGAATCTCGCGGCAGCTCGCATGGGACCTACGGTGTGTGAACTCGACGGGCCGACACCGATGGAGAACAGGTCGAACACGCTGGTGGTCATGGAATCACATTCCTGTGGGTATACCGCGACGGCGCACGGGCACGGGCGGGACGTGCGCTCACACCAATTCACGGAGTTCCTCGGCGTACTGAGCGGGAGTGAGCAGATCCTCGGTGGAAGAGGTGGGACCGGGGAGAACGGCAAACAACCATCCCGCCGTGTAAGGGTCGCGAGCCACGAGCCGAGGCTCTCGGATCACCGCGATGTTGGTCATCGTGACCCGGCCGCTGATGGGTGCGTACATTGTGAGCGCCGTCTGCGCGGACGTCCGGATCACCGCGCACGGGGTGCCCGCCTCCACTGTTGTCCCCACTTCGGGTAGGTCCAAGCTCGAGACATCGAGGCCTTCGAGAGCGGCGGCGGTGATGCCGGCCCTCAGTGGGTAGTCCTCCAACGTTTCATTCGGTGCGAGTGCCAACCACCCGTGTGACGAGGTGTACATGCGACCCGCAGGAAGCGTCTTGTCTTTCACGGCTTTTCCTTCACTTACCGGAGGTCGACGCCGAACTCTTCGGCGGCGTCGATGAGCCATTCCGCGAGGTACCGGGCGAACGACGAGCGGACGAGGATGCGGTAGTCGGTGCCGGTGCTGTCGAGCGGAATCATCACGACGTCGGCGAGCGCGAGTTGTGTCCGGACTGCGCTACCAGGCCCGAAAACCTTGGGATGCAGATCGATCGAGCTTCCCTTCGCGAGGACGTCGCGTGCGTGGGCTCCACTGAGGCGGAGGGTGGTTCGTTGGGCGGACACGTCGGTCGCGGCTCCACCGTACGGGTTCACCGCGCTGCGGAGCCGGCGTTCCGCCTCTGCGGGGGACTGCGAGCGCATGGTGATCAGGAACTCCTCCGGACCGATCCGGATGGCGGTCGCCGACTCGCCTTCGGTGCACGTGGAGGTGGTGGTGGGCAGATCCACGCCCAGGACCTTCGATGCTGCGACACGGCCGGGGCCGTGCGGGTCGACCCAGAGCTCGACCATTGTGACGAACGGTTCCTCGGCGACGTGTACGGATTGGGGAAGCTGCGTGAACTTCCGGTCCCATCCGGACAGGGGGCTGTGGGGGGCGAGGATGTCAGCCATCGCGTCGTGCTCCTTCGGGATCGACGAGGACGGAACCGGTGACCTCTACCGCCACCAGGTTTCCGTCCACCGGGACGTGCAGGGTCTCGCCGAGCCTGGCTCGGCCACCTTTGACGAGGGCGAGTCCGAACGGGCGGCCGAGTTCGGCGCTGAAGTAGCTCGAGGTGACGTGGCCGAGCATCGGAACCGGCGGGGGAGGCAGGATGCCGTCCGCTACCTCTTCGATGATCTGTGCTCCCTCGGGCAGTACGGTCTGCCTGTCGAGTGGCAGTAGACCGACGAACTGTTTGCGCAGCGGATTCTGGTTCTCCGCTCGGCTGAAGGAGCGTTTGCCGATGAAGTCCTGTTTCTTCTTCGATACGGCCCAACTCATCCCGAGATCCTGCGGCGTTACCGTGCCGTCGGTGTCCTGCCCGATGATCGGGTAGCCCTTCTCGGCGCGGAGGACGTGCATGGTTTCGGTGCCGTAGGGAGTGATGTCGAACTTTTCGCCCGCGGTGAGAAGTCGCGCCCAGATCGCCGATGCGTACCAGCTGCCGACGTTGACTTCGAACGCGAGTTCTCCGGAGAAGCTGACCCGCGCGACCCGCACGTGGACGCCGTCGAGGACGGTGTCGCGCCAGGCCATGAACGGGAAGGCGTCCTTGGTGACGTCGAGATTGGGGAAGACCTCGCCGATCACGTCGCGCGACCGAGGTCCGACGACGGGGAACGTCGCCCATTGTTCGGTGACGGAGGTGAGCCGAACCGCGAGATGCGGCCATTCGGTCTGTAGCCATTCCTCCATCCAATCGAGGATCTTCGCGGCACCTCCGGTGGTGGTGAAGACCTGGAATCGATCTTCGGCCAAGCGCATCACGGTGCCGTCGTCGATGACCATGCCGTCGACTCCGCACATGACGCCGTAGCGGACCATCCCGACCTTCAAGGTGCTCATCATGTTTGTGTAGATCATGTCGAGCAGTACCCCGGAATCGGGACCCTGGACATCGATCTTGCCGAGGGTGGAGCCGTCCAGGATGCCGACGCTGCGGCGCACTGCCGCGCATTCACGCACCACCGCCGTGTCCATGTCCTCTCCATGGAGGGGGTAGTAGCGGGGGCGCTTCCACTGGCCGACGTCCTCGAACACCGCGCCGTGCTCGGTGTGCCAGTCGTGCAGTGCCGTCACCCGTTCGGGGTCGAAGAGGGCGCCGCGGTTACGGCCGGCGAGGGCGGCGAACGCGACCGGGGTGTACGGAGGCCGGAAGGTGGTGGTGCCCAGTGTCTCGATCGGTCTGCCGAGCAGTTCGGCAGCGATGCCGGAGGAGATGACCCCGGATGTCTTGCCCTGATCGTGTGCGGTGCCGATGGTGGTGTACCGCTTGATGTGTTCCATCGACGTCATCCCGGCGTTCACGGCACGGGCGATGTCGGCGACGGTGGCGTCGCGCTGCAGGTCGACGAATTGGGTGTTCTCACCGGCGATGTCGGGCACCCGCCAGAGCACCAGCGGAGCGGACTGTACCACCGCGGGTACGGCTTCGGGTTCGAGCGCGTCGGGTGTGGTGAAGCCGAGATCGCGCATGATCGTCCGGGCGGCGGTGTGGCCGTGGCGCAGGCATCCGGGCAGGTCGAACACACCGTTCGCGGACCCTGTGACGGAGACGCCGTCGAGGTCCTCGCCGGGTACGAAGGCACCGAGGTTCTCGTCGTAGTGGAGCTTGCCGCGTGCCTGGGAGAACAGGTGCACCGCGGGATTCCACCCGCCGCTGACGAGCAGGACGTCGCAGGCCAGTGGGAGGCGGGCGCGGGGGTCGCCGTCAGTGCGGGGTGACACGATGGCATGACTGACCCGGCCGTTGCCGCGGGTGCCGGAGACCACCGACGCCGTTCGGACGGTGATGCCGCGGGTCTCGCATGCACGTTGCCAGTGGGCCGGCGCCTGGTCACGGGCCTCGATTATCGCGTTGATTCGCACACCGGCGTCGTGCAGGTCGAGGGCGGTTTCGTACGCGCTGTCGTTGGTGGTGAACGCGACGGCCTGCTCGCCCACCTTGACGCCGTAGCGGTGCAGGAAGGTGCGGGCGCTGCGCGCGAGCATGATGCCCGGTCGGTCGTTGTCGGTGAAGACGACGGGACGCTCATGGGCGCCGGTGGCGACGAGGACGTGCCGGGCGCGGATACGCCAGATACGTTGCCGGCTCAAGGCAGCCGGAGCCTCCACACCGAGATGGTCCGTGCGACGCTGCAGTGCGAGGACGAAACCGTCGTCGTAGTGACCGAAGGCGGTGGTGCGTTGCAGGTGCAGGACATCCGGATAGGTCGCGAGTTCGGCAACCGCGTCCGCCACCCAGTCGAGGGCGGGTGCGCCGTCGATGAGGTCGGGGCTGCCGAGGAGATCGCCGCCTGCCTCGTTCTGTTCGTCGACGAGCACCACCCGTGCCCCTGCTCGCGCCGCTGTCAGGGCGGCGGAGAGTCCGGCCGGGCCTGCGCCGGTGACGAGGAGATCGGTGTGGACGTGCTTGGCGTCGTACTTCGCCGAATCGGTGATCTCGGCGAGTCGGCCCTGACCGGGGATACCTCGAGCGACGAGACCGTCGAACAATTCGATGGTGGTGGCGAGAAGCATCGGCTCGGGGAACGGCTCCTCGATCTGTACGAGGCCACCGGTGTCCTCGGCCCATGCCGCGGTAATGCCCCGGGGTCGGCCGAGTTTGATGCTGGTGGTGATCTGATGGACACCGTTCGCGAGCAGCGCCGAAGCGAGCGTGTCACCGCGGTGACCGGTCAGTTCGCGGCCGTCGAATGTGAAGGTGTAGCAGGTGTCGCGGTCGAGGCGACCGCCCTGGTGGGTGCGGAAGGATGCGTTCACGATACTGTCGGCTTCTGCTCGTCGATGCGGTAGACGCTGTGGAATCGGTAGGTGGCGGTGTCGCGTACGGCGTTGAACCAGCGTCGGCAACCAGCGCTGTGATTCCAGCGTTCGGTGAACAGACCTTTCGGGTTGGCGCGGAAGAACACGAAATGCGCCCATTGCTCGTCGGTCAGCGCGTCGGGGTTCTGTGGGTACGCGATGTGGGCTTCGCCGCCGTAGTGGAATTCGGTTTCCTCACGGGGTCCGCACCACGGGCATTCGATGAGTTGCATTGTGGCTCCTGAGCTCAGTGTGCGACGGCCGCGGCGCCGTGCTCGTCGACGAGGGCGCCGGTGACGAACCGCTCGAGACTGAACGGGGCGATGAATTCGTGGGGTTCGTCGTTCGCGATGGTGTCGGCCAGGCACCAGCCCAGCCCTGGGGTGGCTTTGAAACCGCCGGTGCCCCAGCCACAGTTGAGATAAACGTTGTCGTAGGGGGTGCGTCCGACGATCGGGGAGGCATCCGGGCAGACGTCGACGATGCCGCCCCAGGTGCGCAAGAGATGGGCGCGGGCGAAGACGGGGAACAACTCGACTGCTGCCGCCATCTGTCGTTCGATGATGTGAAAGGCGCCGCGCTGGCCGTATCCGTTGTAGGAGTCGACGCCGGCGCCCATCACCAGTTCGCCCTTGTGTGCCTGCGAGACGTACACGTGGATGGCATTGGACATCACGATGGTCGGGTGCACGGGTTCGAGAAGTTCCGAGACCAGGGCCTGGAGCGGGTGGCTCTGTACCGGGGTGCGGATGCCGAGCATGTCGGTCAGTGTCGAGGTGTGCCCCGCCGCGCACAGTGCGACCTGGCCGGCTGCGATGTCCCCGCGGGTAGTGCGTACTCCCGTGACCGTGTTGCCGTGGGTGACGAAACCGGTGACCTCACAGTTCTGGATGATGTCGATGCCGGCTTCGTCGGCACGGCGTGCGAATCCCCACGCCACATAGTCGTGCTTGGCGATACCGGCACGGGGCTGATAGGTCGCGCCGAGCACCGGGTAGCGGAGGTCGCTCGAAATGTTCACCAGCGGGCACAGTTTCTTGACCTCGTCGGGTCCGACCCACTCGGCGTCGACTCCGTTGAGTTTGTTGGCCTCGACGCGGCGGACGCTGTCGCGGACGTCCTGCAGGCTGTGGGCGAGGTTGAGGACGCCGCGCTGACTGAACAGGATCGGGTAGTCGAGGTCGTCCTCGAGGCCTTCCCACAGTTTGAGGGCGTGCTCGTAGATCCTGGTGCTTTCGTCCCACAGGTAGTTCGACCGTATCAACGTGGTGTTGCGGGCCATGTTCCCGCCGGCGAGCCAGCCCTTCTCCAGCACTGCGACGTTGGTGATCCCGTGGTTCTTGGCAAGGTAGTGCGCGGTGGCGAGTCCGTGTCCGCCGCCGCCGACGATGACGACGTCGTAGGCTTTCTTCGGTTCGGGATTGCGCCACAGGAAGTCCGGGTGATCGGGCAGGTGTGCGCCGGGTGGTTCCTGCGTCGCGGATGTGCCGGAGCTCAGGGCAGTCATGGGGGTGGCCTCCGTGGAGTGGGGAGCTGGGGTCGAACGTCGACCGGTTGCGCGATCAACCGGCCGTGGCCGGGAGCTCGTGGTAGAGCGGGAAGCGCAGAGTGAGGGCGTCGACGCGGGCGCGGAGTTCGTGGAGTCCGGTTTCGTCTGTGGCCGGGCGGAGCGCGTGGCTGATGATATCGGCGACCTCGGTGAAGGCATCGAGGTCGAAGCCGCGGGTGGCGAGGGCGGGGGTGCCGATGCGCACTCCGGAGCTGATCATCGGGGGCCGCGGATCGAACGGGACGGCGTTGCGGTTGACGGTGATTCCTACGTGGTGCAACCGGTCTTCGGCCTGTTTGCCGTCGAGTTCGGACTCGCGTAGGTCCACTAGCACCAGATGCACGTCGGTGCCTCCGGAGACGACATTGATTCCGGCTTGCCTGGAGTCGTCCTGTAGGAGCCGGTCGGCGAGGATCTGTGCGCCGGCGAGCGTGCGTTCCTGGCGTTCTTGGAACTCGGGTTCGCCGGCGAGCTTGAACGACACGGCTTTGGCGGCGATCACGTGTTCGAGGGGTCCGCCCTGCTGTCCGGGGAACACCGAGGAGTTGAACTTCTTTGCCAGCGCCTCGTCGTCGGTGAGGATGATGCCGCCGCGGGGGCCGCCGAGGGTCTTGTGCGTCGTGGAGGTGACCACATGGGCGTGCGGGACGGGATTGGGGTGCAATCCGGCGGCGACGAGTCCGGCGAAGTGCGCCATATCGACCATGAGGTACGCGCCGATGCGGTCCGCGATTGCGCGGAACCGGGAGAAGTCGAGTCGGCGGGGGTAGGCCGACCATCCTGCCACGATCAGTTTCGGGCGATGCTCGAGAGCGAGCCGCTCGACCTCGTCCATGTCGACGCGATGATCGTCCTCACGGACATGGTATGCGGCGACGTCGTAGAGCTTGCCGGAGAAGTTGAGTTTCATCCCGTGAGTGAGGTGACCGCCGTGCGCCAAGGCCAGGCCGAGGATGCCGTCGCCCGGTTGCAGCAGTGCCGACATCGCAGCGGCGTTGGCCTGTGCACCCGAATGCGGTTGTACGTTGGCGTATTTCGCGTCGAACAGATCCGTGAGCCGGTCGATGGCGAGTTGCTCGATGATGTCGACGTGCTCGCAGCCTCCGTAGTAGCGCCGGCCTGGGTAGCCTTCGGCGTACTTGTTGGTGAGGACCGAACCCTGTGCCTGCATCACGGCGAGCGGGGCGAAGTTCTCGCTGGCGATCATCTCCAGAGTGTCCTGCTGGCGCTGCAATTCGGCCGTGATCGCCTCGTGAACGGCGGGGTCGAGGTCGGCGAGTGGATGGGTGAGTGTCGGGTTGCCTGTGTGTGCGGTCGTGGTGCGGCCGTCGATGTCGATGGTCAAGAGCGACCCCTTCTGGGAGATCAGTATCACAATACTGATATATCAACCTGAGGGTAGAGTAGGGTCACTGATGGACAGCAGTCAATACCCCCCCGATACCTTGGGAGATGGACATGAGTATGGCGCAGCAGCTGGTAGCGGACGTTGGATCGGCAAGCGCTACCAACGCCGACCGCGCGTACGAGATCGTGCGCGAACGCCTGGTCATGCTGGACATCCGCCCCGGGGAGCCGATCAACGACGATCAGCTCGCGGAGGGGCTCGGCTTCGGCCGGACACCGGTGCGCGAAGCGCTCAAGCGGCTCGAGCAGGAGCGTCTGGTCGTCGCTTATCCGCGGCGAGGTACGTTCGCCACCCCCGTGGACATGACCGACCTCGCGGACATCTCCGAGATTCGCAAGCAGCTCGAACCCACGGCCGCAGCCCGCGCGGCACGGACGGCCTCCCCGTCGGCACGTGCCCGGCTGTCCGCGCTCGCCGAGAAGGTCGCCGAGATCCCCGACAGCGCGGACCCGCGCGAGGTCCTGCGGCAGGACGTGCGCGTCCATCGGGAGATCTACCGGGCATCGGGGAATCCGCATCTCGAGGACATCCTTGTCAGCCTCGACGCACACGCCACCCGCATCTGGTGCCTCTTCCTGGATCGACTGCCCGACGTCGCCGGCCATGTCCGTGAACATGCGCCCCTGCTCCAGGCCATCGTCGACGGCGACGAGGAGACTGCATCGTCACTCACCCTGGCGCACGTCACCGGATTCGAGAAGGCCATCCGCGACGTGCTGTAGTGCCATTGATGCCGGGGACGCGACGCGGCTGCACATTCGGTGTCGGATCCGGCAGGTCCGATGAACGGTGCGAGCGGCGAACGGTCCGTGCCTGCGTGCTGTCGCCGGCAACCGCACCGAGTGCCGTCCGCGCCGCCTTTCGGCCGTGCGGCCGATGCTCGTCCGTGATCACGCTTCGTGTGGCCGGTCGGCCAGGATGGTCCACGCCGCAGGGGGATACGACGCGGCGATCTGCTTGTCGGGGTCGAGGATGCGAAGCGCTCCACCGCCGAGCACATGACCGGTGAATCCGGCGGGGTAGTGGTCGGTTCTTGTCCCGCATCGCACGGACAGTCTTTTCATCGCAGGACCTTTCGGATCGGCAGTCAGCTGAAGATCACGGTCCTGTGTCCGTGCAGGAGGACCCGATTCTCGCAGTGCCAGCGCACGGCGCGGGACAATGCCAGAGCTTCGGCGTCCTGGCCGACGGTGGCCAGACGTGCCGGATCGTAACTGTGGTCGATGCGAATCACCTGCTGCTCGATGATGGGCCCCTCGTCCAGATCCGGTGTGACGTAGTGAGCGGTGGCCCCGACCTGCTTGACGCCTCGATCGAAGGCCTGGTGGTAGGGTTTGGCGCCTTTGAAGCCGGGCAGGAACGAATGATGAATATTGATCGCACGGCCGTGCAGTTTTCGGCACACGTCGTCGGACAGTACCTGCATGTAGCGGGCGAGCACGACCAGGTCGGCATCGTACTCGTCGACGAGTTCGAGAAGCCGGGCTTCGGCGTGCGGTTTGGTCGCCGCAGTGACAGGGAGGTGGACGAAGGGCAGACCGGCTGCTTCGGTCATCGGGCGCAGGATTTCGTGATTGGATACCACGGCGACCAGTTCTCCTCCGAGATTGCCGGAGCGCCAACGAAAGATCAGGTCGTTGAGGCAGTGACCCAGCTTCGACACCATCACGATCACGCGCGGCGCACTGCATCCACTGAAGGTAAAGGTCATGTCGAATTCGTCTGCCACATTGCGGAACGCGGTGGTGAGGCGATCCGTATCGAGTTCGCCCGCCGTCAGGAACGACGTGCGCAGGAAGAATGCGCCGTTGTGGGTGTCGTCGAATTGCTGGTGTTCGGCGATGTCGCAGTTCTGGTCGAACAGAAAAGAGCTGACGGCGCGGACGATCCCCGGCCGTTGGGCGCAACTCAGTGTCAAGGTGTAGGTGTCGGTCATGTGCGTCTCCTGGGTACTGGACGCTCTCCCGGCAATGGCGACGGCAGCGTCTCGTCGGGTTGCCGGAACGGGTGTCTGCGTCACCGCACCACCGGCGTCCGAGGGCAACAGCAAGGTGATCTCAGGGCTCCTCGATGAGGTCGGGCACCCTTGCCGGGAAAAGCTACGACCGGATCTTCTTCATCTCGGGGTCGACGAGCGGTTCGGCCACCACAGTGGCGGGAATTCGGCGACCGAAGTACTCGATCTCGACCGCGGCGCCGACGGTCGTACTCGAAGGCAGCCACGCGTAGGCGACAGGTGCACCGACGGTGTGGGCGAAGGAAGCGCTGGTGACGTATCCCGCGGGACTGCCGTCGACGAAGACGGGTTCGTGGCCCAGCACGACGGACCGGCGGTCATCGATCAGCAGACATCTCAGCCGTCGTGCCACGGTGTCCTCCGAGACACCGTCGAGTGCGTTCCGGCCCACGAAGTCGCCCTTGTGAGAGTGGACGGCGAAACCGAGACCGGCCTCGTAAGGATTGTGTTCGCTCGTCATGTCCGTGCCCCAGGCGCGGTAACCCTTTTCCATCCGCAGGCTGTTGAACGCTGCGCGGCCGGCGGCAATGACCCCGTACTTGCGGCCTTCCGTCCAGAGCGCGTCCCAGAGCCGTCGGCCGGTATCGGCCGAGGTGTACAACTCCCATCCGAGTTCGCCGACATAGGACAGTCGCATCGCCGTGACCGGCACACCGCCGATGCGCACCTGCTTGGAGCGGAAGTACCTGAAGTTCTCGTTCGAGAAGTCGTCCCGGCTGATCGCTTGTACGAGATCGCGTGCGCGGGGTCCCCACAGTCCGATACAGCAGGTACCACCGGTGAGGTCGCGGACCTGGACGGTACCGTCGGAGGGCGCTTGGCGGCGGAAGTAGTCGAGGTCGAGGTGGCCGTTGGCGCCGACTTGGAAGACGTTGTCGGACAAGCGGGCAACGGTGAGGTCGCTGCGCACTCCGCCGGCGTTGTCGAGGGCGAGGGTGTAGGTGACGGACCCGATCGACTTGTCCATCCTGCCGGTGGTCAGGCGTTCGAGCAGGGCGAGGGCGCCGGGCCCGGAGATCTCGAGACGTTCGAGTGGGGTCATGTCGTACATTGCGACCGACGTTCGGGTCTTCCACGCTTCGGCGGCGGCGATGGGGGAGTGGAACCTCGCAGCCCAGGGTTCGCGGGCCGGCGGTTGCCATTCGGTGGGAAGTTGCCGGAGCAGGTGCGCGTTGGCTTCGTACCAGTGTGGGCGCTCCCAGCCGGCGCTCTCGAGGAAGACGGCGCCGAGTTCTTGCTGTCGCGCATGGAAGGGACTGACCCGCAGATCGCGAGGCGAAGTCCGGGGCTGCAGGGGATGCAGGACGTCGTAGATCTCGATGAAGTTCTGCTGGGACGTCTCGCTGACGTAGTCGGGATCGAGTTGGATGTCTTCGAAGCGATGTACGTCGCAGCCGTGCAGTTCGACCTGGGAGCGGCCGTCGACGAGCAGTTGTGCGACGGCTCGGCCGACACCGGCGGAGTGCGTGACCCAGACGGCTTCGGCGATCCAGAATCCGGCGATGTCGGGGGATTCGCCGATGAGGGGTCCGCCGTCCGGGGTGAAGGAGAAGACTCCGTTGAATCCGTGGTCGATCTTCGCGGTTTCGAGGCAGGGCAGCAGCCGCTTGCACTGTTCCCAGGACGGAGCGAAGTCGTCTTCGGTGAACGCCAGCATCGACGGCATGTCGGCCTCGGAGATCGTGCTGCCGGAAGGCAGCTCGCGCGTATCGACCGGCATCGGGCGGTGTGCGTAGGAACCGATGCCGAGGCGATCGACGTGCTCGCGGAAGTAGAGGTCTTGATCCTGGTGCCGCAGGATGGGGAATCCTGCCTCGGCGAGTTCGGTGTTGCGACCGACGAGTTCGGGAATCTGAGCGGTCTTGACGTACTGGTGCGCCACAGGGAGCAGCGGAACCTCCATGCCGATCAACGCGCCGACGTCCGGACCCCAGAATCCGGCGCAGGAGACGACGATGTCGGCGGGGATCACCCCATGATCGGTGGTGACACCGGTGACCTTGCCACCGGAGTGCTCGATGCCGATCACCTCGGTCGAACCGCGGAAGACTGCGCCGCGCGCTTCGGCGCGCCGGGCGAGTGCCACTACGACGCGGGAGGCTTTGGCAAGTCCGTCGGTTTCGACGTACAGGCCGCCGAGGATCCGCTTCTCGTCCAGGAGGGGATGCAGTTTTGCGCATTCGGCGGGGTCTAGGACTATACCCTCGATTCCCCATGAGGTGGCCCAGCCTTGCTTGCGGTGCAGGTCCGCGAGTCGCTCCTCGGTGGTCGCGACCTCGAGGCCGCCGAGTTGGCTGAAACACCACTTGCCGTCGACGTCCAGGCTCTTGAATTTCTCGACCGTGTAGCGGGCCAGTTCGGTCATCGTCTTCGACGCATTCGTCTGGAACACCAGACCGGGGGCGTGTGACGTGGAGCCACCGGTCAGCGGCAGCGGTCCCTGGTCGAGGACGGTGATCGTGTCCCAACCCCGAGCGGTGAGTTCGTCGGCCAGGTTGGTGCCGACGATGCCGGCACCGATGATCACTACGCGCGGTGAACCCATGACGGTCCTTCCTGGAGGAGGTGTGCGATGGCCTGCTTTCGGCCTCGCTGTCTTGTGGGGGAGATCGTCGACGTGTTCATGGGAAAGGTGTGGTCGGCAGCCGCTGTACCCCAGGTCGACAACTGATATATCAAGGACTGTAATGTGGATCACTGCGGCGGTCAACCCCGCGCCGGGGGCCGTGACGCGTGAGGGCGCGGCATTCATGCATGCAGCCGGTCCGTCGAGTCTGCCGAGAGCATCTGTCGGTGGTGTTGCAGAAAATGCAGACTCCGGGCCCGCATCTGCCTGCCGATTTCGACACTCACGCGACGGTCGGTCTCCGACATTCCGCCCCACACCCCGTGGGGTTCATTGGCTGCCAGGGCGTGATCGCGACACCTATCGATGACAGGGCACACTGCGCAGATGTCCTTCGCTGCACGTTCTCGTCGGATGCGCCGCGACTCGCTCTCCTCGCTGCGCGAGAAGAACACCTCCAGATCTTCCGGTCCGCATCGGGCTCGGAGGCGCCAGTTCGTTTCCTTCAAGGATGCTGCGCCCGTCGGTGATTCTTGCAGGGGCATGGCGTTCGGTTTCGTCGTGGTGTGCCGGCACTATTCGGGCAGAACGCAGACCTGCCGCTTCGGCTTCGGTGGCTCCGCGAAGAGCGGATCCCGGGTGACGTCGCGGTACAGCGACACGCACATGCCGATCATCACGACCGCGAACGGGGCCGCCACGATGATCGTCATCGTCTGCAGACCACTGAGCGCATCCGATCCGCCGGTGCACAGCATCAGGATGGCGACACCTCCGGTGGCAACACCCCAGAACGCGACGACGGCGCGGGTCGGTCGCAGTGTCCCGCGTTGCGACAGCGTTCCCATCACGATCGAAGCGGCGTCTGCACCGGAGACGAAGAAGATCGCGACCAGAGCCATCACCAGAAGTGAGGATGCGCCTGCAAGTGGCAAGTGATCGAGCATTCCGAACAGTTGCGACTCCGGCGTGCCGCGCGAGAACAGGTCGATACCGTCATGTTGTTCGCCGATAGCGGCGCCGCCGAACACGGCGAACCATACAAGGCTTACGGAACTGGGGATGAGGATCACTCCGACGACGAACTGCCGGATCGTTCGGCCTCGGCTGATCCGGGCCAGGAACATGCCGACGAACGGACTCCATGAGATCCACCATGCCCAGTAGAAGATGGTCCAGGAGGAAAGCCATGTTTCGGTCGCCGCATCCCCGGATGCTGCCGAGCGCGCCGACATGCCGCCGATCTGGGAAAGGTAGTTGCCCAATGTGGTCGGCAACAAATTCAAGATCAATACCGTAGGGCCGACGACGAACACGAAGACGGCGAGAAGGAGCGCAAGCACCATGTTGATGTTCGAAAGCCATTGAATGCCACGGGAAACACCGGAAACGGCGGAGGCTACGAACGCGAGGGTCAGGACAGCCACGACCGCGACGATCAGCAGAGTTCCGGCCTGGCCTACCCATCCGAGAACCGTGATGCCGGAGCCGATCTGGAGTGCGCCGAGACCGAGCGAAGCCGCGGTTCCGAACATGGTGGCAAAAATCGCCAGAATGTCGATGACCTTGCCGATCGGGCCCTCGGCGCGCCGGCCGATCAGGGGGATGAAGGACGAGCTGACGAGTTGCTTGCGTCCCATCCTGTAGGTGCCATAGGCAATCGACAGGCCGACCACGGCATACATCGACCACGGGTGCAGGCCCCAATGGAACAGCGAGGTCGCCATTGCGGTGCCTACTGTGGAATTGCCGGTTCCCGGTGGGGGCTGGACGAAATGAGTCAGCGGTTCGGTTACACCCCAGAAGATCAAACCGATCCCCATGCCGGCGCTGAACATCATCGCAATCCAGCTGACGGTCTTGAACTCCGGCTTTTCTCCGTCCTGGCCGAGCGGGATCCGCCCGTAGCGGCTCAGCGCCAGCCACAGGGCGAAAAAGACGAATCCCGTGGCGGAGACGACGAACATCCAGCCCAGGTTGGTGACCACCCAGTCCAGGATCGACGACATCGTGGTCGTCAGACTCACCTCCCAGAGCAGTCCCCATCCCAGGATCGTCACCACGATGGCGGTTGCGACACCGAACACCACGCGGTCGGTTCTTCTCCCCGGGGCAGTGCTCTTTTCGCCGTCGACTTTCTCCTGGTCGTCGATGGCGTGCGCATCGGCTTCCGCGTCGGCGGCGCCGGGATCGGATGTTTCGGGGTGTCTCGGTCTCGGGGGAGTGGTCTCGGTATTGGTGTCGGGTGGTTTGCTCTTGATGGTCACGGCAGTCTCCCAGCAGCGCATTGCCGAGTATGTGTGAACGGAATCCGAACCGCCTGGCGTAAAGACCATCGCCCGCGGCGAGGTGTTGCTCATCACGCAACGATGACCTCTTAGAGAAACAACACTGCGGCCAACTGTGACCTATGTCAAGTTCCATTTCGGAAAATCTGTGATATGAGCCCGGAGGCTTACGCGTCGCGAGGTCAGGGCCTCGGATGCCGAAGTGGGGTGAGGCAGGAACGCTCCTCGGTGTGCGGTGGGAGGCACCGTCACGGGTGCGGCGTGGTGAGGTCGGGGAAGGCTGACGCAGGTTTTCCGGGTGTTGGAGGACGCTCGATTTGTCGATCTCGCGCGGGGCGGGTCGATGTCCGCATGGCCATGGCTCGGGTACTCGAACGAACGAGCGCGAGTGGGCCGTCGGCGACTTCGAGGTTCGCCGTGGCGGGCTGTAGGCGACCGTCGTTCGTTTCTTTTTCGCTCGGTGGTTCACCTGAAGTCGTCGGCGATGATAGGCACCGTAAACTTTTCGTATAGTTGGCCCATGGCCAGAAGCAGCGGAGCAAGGGCTACCGATGGCGGTGTCCAATCGGTGGACCGCGCCTTCCAGGTGCTGGAGGTCCTTGCCCGCAACGGTGAGGTCGGCGTGAGTGCGATCGCCGTTGAAATCGGGGTGCACAAGTCCACGGTGTCTCGTCTGCTGGCATCGCTCGAGGACCATGAAATGGTCGTGCAGACCTACGACCGAGGAAAGTACCGCCTCAGTGTGGGGATCCTGCGCCTTGCCGCCGCTGTTCCCGAACGTCTGGAAATCACGGAGCAGGGTCACGCCGTATGCGAGCGACTCGCCGCCAAGATCGGTGAAACGGTCAACGTCGCGGTTCTTCGTTCCCGTTTTGCTATCCATCTCGACCAGGCGCGAGGGCCCGCTTCCGTGGGTACGCACAACTGGATCGGCGAACCCACGCCGGTGCATGCGACGGCCAGCGGAAAAATTCTCCTTGCTCACCTGGATGTGCAACAACGGCACGAAGTCCTGGGGGAGGAGGTGCTCGAGCGGTTCACCGAGCACACCATCACCTCGGTCGAGGACCTTGACGAGGAACTGGACGCCGCCCAGAGGCTCGGCTACGCCGTGGTCGTCGAAGAGTACGAAGAAGGGCTCAATGCGATCGCCGCGCCGATCCGGGACTACGACGGCAGAATCGCGGCCGCGCTGAGCGTGTCCGGGCCGGTGTACCGCTTCACCGAGGAACGAATGCGGCTCGTGATGCCCGACGTCGTTGCCGCAGCTGCCGAGATCAGCCAGCGGATGGGTTTCCGCCCATCCGTCGTGCCCGGCGTCTAGACGTGCTCGAAGGAACGTCGCTCCGTCCTCCAAGGTCGTGCAGGCGACGTCGAGGCCGCCGCAGGGCGGTCTTCAGTGCACACCGATGTCCTCCGCCATCTCGACGACGTTCGTCAGCAGCATCGCCCGTGTCATCGGGCCGACACCGCCTGTCGCGCCGCTGAGTTTTCCTGCGACGCGGTCGACCGATGGATGCACGTCACCCAGAATTCCCTCCACAGTGCGGGTGATTCCTACCGACAATACGGTCGCACCGGCACGGACCCAGTCCGGTTGGACCAGATGAGCAACGCCTGCCGCGGCGATGACGACATCTGCGTCGCGCGTGTGCGCGGCCATGTCGACCGTTGCTTCATGGCACAGGGTCACTGTGGCGTGCTCGCTGCGGCGGGTCAGCATCAGGCCGAGCGGTCTGCCGACCGTGATTCCGCAACCGATGACGCAGAACCGGGCACCGGTGATCGGGACATCGTGATGACGGAGCAGTTCGATGATGCCTCGGGGGGTGCAGGGCAAGGGCCCCGGTATTCCGAGGACGAGTCTTCCGAGATTCGTCGGATGCAAGCCGTCTGCGTCTTTGGCGGGATCGATCAGCGCAAGTACGCGGTGGGTGTCGATGTGTTGCGGGAGGGGGAGTTGAACGATGAAACCGGTGCACGCATTGTCCGCATTCATCCGTAGAACTGCCGCTTCGACGTCTTCCTGGGCGGCGGTCGCCGGCAGGTGGATCCGCATGGAATTCAATCCGATGCTTCTGCAGTCGCGGTGCTTCGCGGCAACGTAGGCATGGTTGCCGGGATCGTCCCCGACAAGGATGGTTCCCAATCCGGGCCGGATTCCTTGTAGCTGGAGCATGGCAGTCCGGTTGGCCAGGCGGTCCTTGATCTGGTTGCTGACGGTTCTGCCGTCGAGCAATGTCGCGATTGCCATGAAATTTCGCCCCTCTCGGGGGAGCGGAGTCGATGGCGCCTGCAGCGCCATGCCGACGATTGATATATCAGATGCACGGCAGGTTACGCAGTCTGTCTGGGCTCGGTCAATGGTCAGTCAGGTGGGGATCTGCATGCGAGCGGGGTGATTCCAGGTCGACGAGCCGGACAATTCCATCCTGGGGCCGGGCTGCGCCGCGGCGGATGCAGGTGCCGAAGGGAGTCGATATGGGTCCCGGGTCGACCTCTTCGATCCTGGGTGCCGCACAAGCATGCGATGAACCCCGGACCGTCTCGATTCTCTCCGGCGGGTGAGTCTCGACCCGCGGACTTCGTGGCCGGAGGAGGGGGCCTTGACGGCGGTTTGTGACGACTGTCACACTGTTGCGCAAAGCAAGACTTGTTTCGTATCGCGCTACAGAGAGGCATCTCATGCTCGAGATCTGCCCCCTTGCCTCCCTCCCTCGCGGCGACGCGCGCCGGGTCGAGACGACCCCTCCGATCGCGGTCTTCCACACCGATGACGGGGAGGTGTTCGCCATCGACGACACGTGCACACACCAGGACGCCTCGTTGGCCGACGGTTGGCTCGAGGGGTGCGAGATCGAGTGTCCCCTGCATGCATCGAGGTTCGACCTGCGTACGGGCGCCGTCGACGCGCCACCGGCGAAGCGGCCTGTGCGAACCCACGAGGTCGCGATCGAGGACGGCGTGGTCTACGTCGAACTCAGCGCCGAAACGCCCAATCTGCCGCCGGACGTCCGTAGCCGCCTGAACGTCGAGGGTGGAGTATGAAACGCATCGTGATCGTCGGGGCGTCCCTGTCCGGATTGTCGGCGGCACGCGCGCTGCGTGCGCAGGGCTTCGACGGCGTGCTGGACATCGTCGGAGCCGAGCATGAGCGTCCCTACGATCGTCCACCGCTGTCGAAGGCGTATCTCGCGGGAGACATCGACCGAGCGTGCCTGGCATTGGAGTCGGAAGACGAAGACCTACAGTCAAATTGGTTTTTCGGTCTCTCCGCGACGAACCTGGACGCCGGTACCCGCACTGTCACGCTCAGTGACGGATCCCGGCTTGGCGCGGACGGAATCGTTCTGGCGACAGGCTCACGGGCGCGGCCCTGGCCCGGACGTGAGCATCTGGCCGGTGTGCATGTCCTGCGCACGATCGACGACGCCGACCGGCTGCGCGCCGACCTCGCCCCGGGCGCCCGGCTGGTGATCATCGGCGCCGGTTTCATCGGTTCCGAGGTCGCTTCCACGGCACGCGGGCTGGGACTCGAGGTCACGATCGTCGAGGCGGCTCCCTGTCCTCTCAGCGGCCCGCTCGGTCCGCAACTGGGAACCGCTGTCTCTCGGCTCCACAGCGACAACGGCACCCGCTTGTACTGCGGAGTCGGACTCGTCGAGCTGACCGGTTCCACCCGCGTCACCGGTGTGGACCTCGCCGACGGCCGCCACCTGCCCGCTGACGTCGTGGTCGTGGGCATCGGCGGGATCCCCAACATCGAATGGCTCGACGGAAGCAGTATCGAACTCGGTAACGGTGTGCTGTGCGACCGCGGTGGAGCTACCTCGATCCCGCAAGTCGTCGCGGTCGGCGACTGTGCCGCATGGATGGACGATGCCGGCGCCCATCGGCGCGTCGAGCACTGGACCGGGGCCTCGGAACGCCCGGCGATCGCCGTGGCGACGCTCCTTGCGGGCGAGTATCGAGGACAACTGGTCAAGCCGCCGTACTTCTGGTCCGACCAGTACGGCTCTCGTATCCAATTCGCCGGAACCGCCGGTCCTGATACGGAATTCACCATCGAAGAGGGAACACCCGAAAGCGGCAGCTTCCTCGCGGTCTACCGCCGAGCCGGACGGCCCGTCGCAGTTCTCGGCGTCAACCAGGTCCGTCTGTTTACCCGCTGGCGCCGCCAACTGTGCGCCCTGCCCTCACCGCTGTGAAACCTGCTGACGTGCCTTCCCACAGCCGGAAGACGCCACAGTATCGAACCACCGAAGGAGACCTCACTGTGACGCGCACGCACCTGCCCGAAAGCCTGATCTCCACACTCCCGGGTAATTACTACACCGACAGCGACATCTTCGCGCTCGAGCAAGAAAAGGTCTTCGAGCGAATGTGGTTCTGCGCTGTGCGCTCAGGCGACCTCGACAAACCGGGCGCCTTCAAGACCGTGCAGGTCGGTAGGGAAAGCGTCATCGTCACTCGCACTCGGAACGGGGAGATCCGGGCATTCCTCAATATATGCGCCCACCGCGGCGCTCGGCTGTGCATAGAAGAGAGTGGAGAGGTCAAGCGGTCGTTTCAGTGTCCGTACCACGCATGGACCTACGACCTCGAAGGCAAACTCATCGCCGCGCCCAACCTGACCAAGATGCCCGACATCGATCGCGTCGAGTACGGACTGCAGAAAGTGGCAGTCCACGAGTGGCTCGGCTACGTGTGGCTCAACCTCGCCGATGAGCCAGTGTCGTTCGACGCCACGGTTGTGGGGGATATCCGCGACCGTCTCGGTGACGTCGAATTGATCAACCGTTACCACATCGCTGACCTGGATCTCGGCCGTCGGATCGTCTATGACGTCAAGGCGAACTGGAAGCTGATCATCGAGAATTTCATGGAGTGCTACCACTGCGCGACGATCCACCCGGAATTGACCGAGATCCTTCCGGAGTTCGCCGACGGCTATGCCGCGCAGTTCTACGTCGGTCACGGCGCCGAGTTCGGTGACGACGTCGAAGGATTCACCGTCGACGGTTCTGCCGGTCACGACCAGATCCCGGGTATCGCGCCGGAACAGGACCGACGCTACTACGCGATCACCGTGCGGCCGACGGTGTTCGTCAATCTCGTCCCCGATCATGTGATCCTTCACCGGATGTTCCCGCTGGCAGCCGACCACACCATCGTCGAATGCGACTGGTTGTACTTGCCCGATGTGGTAGCGAGCGGCAAGGACCTCGACCGCTCCGTGGAACTGTTCCATCGGGTGAACCAGCAGGACCTCGCCGCGTGTGAGCGTTGCCAGCCCGCGATGAGCTCACGACGCTACCGCCACGGCGGTGTGCTTGTGCCGAGCGAGCATCATATCGGTGAATTCCACGACTGGCTGAAGGCGAGGATCGCTCACTGAGGTTCGTACGACGCGGACCGCGCTCACGTGGGCCCGAACGGAACCTAATCCCATGTTTCAGAACCAGATCCACCGATTGCCTGACAGTCCCTCACGTCTGCCGTGAAGCACTGCAGTCCGCAGTGAACTCTCGGGCGCGGGTGGGTGAGGGGTGGGGTGGGTTTTCTCGACTCCTGTCTACGTGTGTGCGAGCCGCTACGGCTGCGAGGTAGGTGGTGCTGGGTAACGCCCCTCGAGAAGGGTAGGGCTTGCGGCGGTGCGGCATCTGGTCAGGAGGCCGGGGAACATTGGGCAGGTCTACCCACCGAGCATCTCTTCGAGGTCGTCGAGCACGAGCATCGCCCCGGTCGGGCCGAGTGCGAGAAACCAGGTTTCGTCGCTGACATGCGTTGCCCGGCCGGTCTTGACGGCTTCGAGCTGATTCCACAGGGGCCCGGCGATCACGGTCGTTTCGCTGGTGTCCTCGGGCCGGCCGTAACTGGTGTAGAAGATGCGGTCTCCGTCTGCTTGGGTGATGGTCTCGGGGCTGACCTCCACGGCCAGCTCGTTGACATTTTGCAGTGCCGGGCGCGGTAGGCCGATGTCCTGGAGGATCACGCCGATGAAGGAGAGGTTTCCGTACAGGCGGATCTTGCCCGACATGAACCGTACGAGGGAGATGGTTGGTGGTGCCCCGTCGATCGAGGCGCGGATCTCGTCGGCGCGCTGTTGGTAGGTGTTAAGGACTTCGATGGCTTCGTTCTCCTCGCCCACTGCGTCGGCGACGAGTAGGAAGTTCTCCTTCCACGGGAAGCCGGGGCGGATGGAGAAGACGGTCGGTGCGATCTGCGACAGCTGTGGATAGAGCTGGTCGGCCCGCAGCTTCGAACCGAGGATCAGGTCCGGGTCGAGTGCTGCGATCGCTTCGAGATCGAGGTTGTTGATCGTGCCGACATCAGCGACGCCGTCGAGCTCGTCGGCCAGGTAGGACGGTTGTCCGGCTGCGTTTTCGGGGTTGGCCAGCCCGACCGGGGTGATCCCGAGCGAGAGCACGGGAGTCCTCGGCGATGACCGAGCACCGCGAACATTCGGGACACGAGCACGTCCACAGCGAGAGCTGTGGGCACGTGGCCGTTCCGCACGGTGACCACGTGGATTACCTCCACGATGGGCACCGGCACGCCGCCCACGACGATCACTGACGTGCCGGCGCCCCCGCTGCGACGCGGACTCCTGGGACTGAACTCGGGACCGATCCGTTCCGGTCGACAGACGAAATTCACCGGGCGGAAACATATGCTGGTGATTGGCGCTAGGGGTCTGGTGGATAACGAAATCTATCAGCACCGAACCTGCGTAAATTCATGTGAGGCAGGGACGTCGATGGGGGCGGTCATCACACGTGTCCGGCCTTGAACCGAGCCGCTATTTCTGCCGCTGCGCGTTGCCCCGAGAGGATCGCACCGTTCATGGTGCCTGAGGTCTCGTCGGCGGTTTCGGTGCCGGCCCAGTGGACGAGACCGACCGGTTCGCGCAGGAAGGATCCGAATGTCGTCCACGATTTCGGTCCGAGTGCCGCGTTGGGGCCGCCGGGTGCAAATACATCGTTGCCCCAGGAGAAATCGGTGTAGTCGATGGGGTGGCGTGCTGCTCCTCCGTAGAGATGGACGAGTTGGTTGACGACTCGACGGCGGCGGTCGCTGTCGGTGTAGCCGTCGAATCCGCGTGCGTCGCAGAAGGCCATGAGGATGCCGGGGCCGTCGGCGTCGGGGCTGACATCGAAGGTGAGGAACACCGTTTCGTCGTCGGACACCGCTTCTCCTGACAGGCCTTGTTCACGCCAGAACGGCCGGTCGTACGCAACGAAAGCCTTGCTGAGCGCTCCCAGTCGCCAGCTGCGGGCGAGTCCGTAGTGCTGGTCGGGGAGTGCGGGGGTGAACTCGATGCTCGCTCGGTGTGTCGGCGAGGCGGTCACGATGACGTACCGGGCGGTGATCGTGTGACGGTTGGTCTCGACCGCCACATGGTCGCCGATGGTGGTGATGCGTTCTGCCGGCGAGTCGACCAGCACGCGCGGGTCGAGGGTGTCGGCGAGCCGTTGGGCCAGTGTGTGGGCGGTTCCCAGGATGCGGTCCTGTTGGTCGCCGCCTTCGACGGAGAGCATGTGTTCGATGCCGCCGAGGGTCTTGATGTACCGCATCACGTTGAACAGGGACACGTCCCCGACGGGTGCGCCGAAGTGCACCATAGTGAACATGCCCATGAATCGGCGGGTGTCTGCGAGTGCGTGTTTCGAGGTCAGCCATTCGCCGAAGGAGATCGAATCGAACTCTGCTGCGTGTGGGTGTTGCCACGGCAGCGAGGTGGGAAGTTCGTCGACCATGTTCTGGAGTCGGTGCATGATCCGGATCAGGTCGAGCATCGTCCAGGGTGCCAGTGCGGTCATGCTCTCGACTCGGCGTTTTCCCCTGAAGGAGATGACTCCTTTGCCGTCGTGGAACTGGGGGACGATCTCGCAGCCGAGCCGGCCGGCGAGCTCGCGCACCGCGGTGTGGCCTGGGGCTACCCATGTGGCGCCGGCGTCGACGGGCACGCCGGCGACTTCGGTGGTGTGGATGCGTCCGCCGACGCGATCTCGTCCCTCGAGTACGAGGACGTCGTGACCTGCTCGGGTGAGTTGGTCGGCGGCGGTCAGACCTGCCAGTCCTGCGCCGATGATGACGATGTCGGTGGTACGGGTTTCGGTCTTGCTCACGGGGTCTCCGTTTCGTGTCGGGCGTTCCGGCTTTTGACCGGGTGCCTCAGAGGGGTCGGTGGTCCTCGGGGGTGATGGGCTCTGGTCGGGGAGTTCCCCGACCGGACTGATGACGTCGTTGATGCGTACGCCGTGGCGGTGCTCGTGGAAGCTCACCGTTCCGCTCGTGAGGTGTTGTATGTCGGTGTAGATGTCCGAACGTCGGGTGATGAGGTCCGGGATGTTTCTCTGGTGGAAGTGGGAGGTCAGTGGTCAGCGGGGACAGTGGTTTTCTCGGAGGGGATCGCGATCCACGCGATGACGGCGGCGATCACCAGTAGTACGGCAGCGATGATCGAGGTCCATTGCATGCCGGAGGTGAACGCGTGCTGTGCCTGATCGATGATGTGAAGCACCGTGGGGTCGGTGGTGTCGAGGCCGAACATGGCGGTGGCCAACGATTCCCGGACGGGCGCTTGCACGGTGGGGTCGTCGATGGCGGGAAGGTTGAGTCGGTACAGCGCGGTCTGCACCGATCCCAAGATGGCGATGCCGAGTGCGGCGCCGAGTTCGTAGGCGGTTTCGGCGATCGAGGACGCTGCCCCGGCACGCTCGCGGGGGGCGGCGCTGACCACGGCGTCGGTAGTCAAGGTCATGGCCAGGCCGGCACCGAATCCGACGATCGCGAAGCCGATGATGATGCCCACGAAACCCGACATGCCTTCGGCGACGGCGAGCACCGCTAAACCGAGTGCCCCAACGGACAATCCGATGCTGATGGCGCGTCCACGTCCGAGGCGGCCGAGCATGTATCCGGCGAACGCGATGACCACGATCGACGCAAGGGTCGCCGAGAGCTCGACCAGTCCGGCCTGCAGCGGTCCGAGCCCGCGTACGAGTTGGAGGTACTGCGAGAAGAAGAACAGCAGGCCCACGAACGCGAAGATCGACACCGTGTTCGCCATGACCGCGCCGCTGAAGGCGGGGGAGCGGAACAACGAGATGTCGATCAGGGGCCGGGGGAGGCGGCTCTGCCGGCGCAGAAACCACCACCCGGCTGCGATCGCCAGTAACACAGTGGCAGGGACCGTCCAGTCCAGGCCCTTGGCGAAGATGTGTTTGATCGCGTAGACGAGCGAGACGATCGCGACGAAGGACAGCACCGCAGAAGTCAGGTCGATGCGGGCTCCGTTCGGGTCCTTCGACTCCGGCAACAGGAACACACCGCCGACGAGCACGAGCACCATGATCGGCACATTGATCAGGAACACGCTGCCCCAGTGGAAGTGCTCGAGCAGAGCGCCGCCGACGATCGGACCGACAGCAGCGCCCGCGGTCGCGCCCGCCGCCCATACGGCGATGGCACGGGTCCGGGCCTGGGGATCGGTGAAGATGTTGCGCACGATCGCGAGTGTCGAGGGCATGATCGTCGCCCCGCTGATGCCGAGGACCACTCGCGCGAGGATAAGCATTTCCGGGGTCGGCGCGAACGCTGCCAACAGAGAGGACAGTCCGAACCCCACCGAGCCGATGAGCAACAGTTTCTTGCGGCCGATCCGGTCGGCGAGGTTACCCATGGTCACGAGCAGACCGGCCAGGGCGAAGGAGTAGATATCACCGATCCACAGCAGCTGTGTCGCTGTCGGGTTCAGGTCTGCGGTCAGCGCGGGCACCGCCAATGCGAGCACGGTTCCGTCGATCGCCAGAAGCAGTACCGCGAGAGTCAAGATGCCGAGCGCGGCCCAGCTGCGGGCAGTGACGGGTGGGGAGGTCGTCGAGGTCACGGCATCCAGGCTACCGACCATTTGGTCGGCCCGCCAGTCCGTATGGACCTTAAATTGACGTCTGGCAGACTGTTCCTCAGACCAGGCATGTGCAGGGCATCTGGTAGTGCGGGCGTGTTCCCGTGCCGTGACATTTGAACAGGAGGTCACCGTGGCTGACACCGAGGACGCCGAGCGTCGGACCCGCAATTCCGATCGCACCCGCACGGCAGTACTCGCTGCCGCCGCGGAGGCGATGACCGAACGTGGTACCGGTGTGTCGCTGGACCACATCGCCAAGCGCGCCGGCGTCTCCAAAAGTGGGCTTCTCCATCACTTCGCCAACCGGGAAGCGCTGATTGTCGCGCTTGTCGACGACGCCCAACAGCGGCTGCGTGAGAATGTCCTCAGTCACCTCGACCTCTCCGAGAACTCGCCGGGAAAGTTGTTGCGTGCCTATGTGCGTGCCCTGACATCCGGGTCCGAGGCCACTGCTCAGTACTTCACCGCCGCCCCGGCATGGGCCGGGATTCATCAGATTCCCACCGTCGCCGAGATCGCTGCGGCCGACGCGACGTGGTGGAACGAAAACCTCGCCGCCGACGGATTATCGTCCGACCGGATCCTCATCGTCCGACGCGCCGCCGAAGGACTCGCTGCCGCCGTCGCCTACGGCGACGAGAACCCCGATGTTCTGGAGAAGGCCCGCGGCCTCCTGCTCCATTTGGCAAACGGAGGCACATTCGAGTCTGCCGCGACGTCCCAGATGTGAGTATCGACAAGCGATACGGGGCTGATTGCCGCCGAGAGGCACGCTATCGCACTGGTATTGCCGTGCACGCCATCGAAGGACATGCGGTCTCGCAGGTCACCTCGCCGTACTTTGATCCGGCGTGTCGGGTGCGGTCGAAAAGTGAGCAGTTCGCCCGGGCTGGTCTCAATAGCTGGCGCTCAGCTCCAGTCGACGTGCGCTCAGGAGGGGTGCGCCCTTCTTACGGGTGTCGGTGATTCGGTCTAGCGTCGAACCCGGCAGGTTCACCTATACAAGGAGGCCGTGATGAGTGGTCGAGTGGTGCACTTCGAGGTTCCTTTCAGCGACGGGGACCGAGCACGCGACTTCTACCAGCAGGCGTTCGGCTGGGGCTACCACGAGATGCCGGAGTTCAACTACACCGGCGTGTCGACCGGTCCGACGGCCGAGAATGGAATGCCGGCCGAGCCGGGTTACATCGGCGGTGGCATGTTCGAACGGGAACCGTCCTTCCCTCAGGGTCCGGTGATCACGATTGACGTCGAGAGCATCGACGACACCCTGGCGGCGATCACCACCCTCGGCGGTGAGCCGGTGGGGGAGAAGACCGCGGTCGGCGACATGGGGTACGCCGCCTATTTCAAGGACACCGAAGGCAATGTCATGGGTCTGTGGGAGACGAAGACGTCGACATAGAACGGTTCGGTGGCGAGGATCCCCGGCTGGGCCAGCACCGGCAGGGCCGCATCGGACCGGCCTGGATCGAACCGTCCGGTGATTTCGTCCCAGGTGAGGTGTCCGTCGACGACGACGAATAGCAGCTGGTCAGATCGGCCGCGGCGACGGGGCGATCGCACGGTAGGAGGATGCGTACGTCGCCGTCGACCGGGACTCTTCGCACTACCTGGCTGTAGTGCGCGATGACGACGATCGGATCGTCGGCACGATGCAGCTCACCGTCGTCCGGGGGCTGTCGCGCGGCGGTGCCACTCGATTGCAGATCGACGGGGTTCGGGTCGCGGCGCCGGGGGTTGCCGCGGGGTCGGCACGGCGATGTTGGGGTGGGAGCACGATCACGGTCGCCACCGCGGCGCGACCCCCGCGCAGGTCACCGCCGGTCCGGTGCGTCATTGTGCCTTCTACGCGCGGCTTGGGTGCGCCGACACTTTCTTCGGGCTGCAGCGCGCGCTCTGATGGGGCGGCCCGCTGCGGGAAGGGACGATGTTCTTCGTTCTTCGGTGTACTCGATGCGTCGGCGCGAATGGCCGGGGTTCGGCTCGACCGTCCGAGAGGCAGGCGCATCCGCGCTTCCCGCCGGAAGATCTCCGCCGTCGTGCCGACCGTCGTGTCCCGCCGAATCGAGGTCCGACAGGCATTGCGTCCTGCGGTGAGAATCTGATTATCTTTAATCGATAGTCAAGTTTCCGTATAGGCGAACCTCGACGGATCGGGTTCGGTGTAGGCGGGTAGCGGCTCGCCGGAAAGGTGGGTGCTGTGACGTTGCGGTTCATCTTCCACTATCCCGAGATCAACGGACCCGACGGCGATGTGCTCGACCCGGGTCCCGTTCGCGACGTGGCGGTCGCTGCCGAACGTGCCGGGTTCGACGCGTTCTCGTTCAGTGAGCATCCCGCACCCGGGGCGCGCTGGCTGTCCGCCGGCGGGCACCAGACCCTCGATCCGTTCGTCGCGCTCGGCTACGTTGCCGGCGCGACCGAGCGGCTGCGCCTGTTGACCTATCTGGCGGTGGCGCCCTATCGGAACCCATTCCTGCTTGCCAAGGCGGCCGCGTCCCTCGACAAGGTTTCCGGCGGACGATTCACCCTCGGTATCGGAACCGGCTACCAGAAGAGCGAATTCCACGCTCTCGGTATCGATTTCGACGAGCGGAACGCGCTGTTCGACGAAGCGCTCGACGTGCTGCCGCTGCACTGGAGCGGCGAACCGTTCAGCTACGACGGCCGCCACTTCAGCGCACACAACATCATCGCGCGGCCGCGGCCGGTGCAGGACCCCATCCCGATCTGGATCGGTGGGAACTCGAAGCTCGCCCTCCGTCGCGTCGCGCAACGCGCGCAGGGATGGATGCCCATGTCTGGAGGCGCACAACTCAGCACTACTGCCCGCACCCGCGCGCTGGGGCCGATCGACGAACTCGCCGGCCAGATCGCAGAACTGCGCGAAGCGGCACTCGCGGCGGGACGCACCGACCACATCGATGTCGTCTATTCATACAGCAGCGAGATAAATTCGCCCGCTGTCGATTCCGACCGTCACCGTGAAGTGTTCGCAGACCTGGAGAAGGCGGGCGTGGACTGGGCAACGGTGTCGTGCCCCATCGAAGGATTGTCGGCCACCATCGATTTCCTCGAATCGTTCGGCGCCACCTACCTGTCGTGAAGGGACTGTTGTTGTGACGGGATGGTTCGAGGAACGCGCCGGCCTGGCCGGGTCGGTGGCTGTGGTGACCGGGGGAGCGGGAGGGCTGGGCGAGGCGATCGTCCGCGACCTCGCCGCGAACGGTGTGTGTCCGGCCGTGATCGACATCGACCGCGATGCTGTTGCGGCACTGGGTTCGTCGCTGGCTGAACAGGGGTGGGACGCGATCGTGCGGCACGGCGACGTCCGCGACCCCGATGCGCTGACCGCACTGTTCGACGAGGTCGACGAGCGCTGGGTCCGGCTCGACACGTTGGTGAACATTGTCGGTGGTACCTTCCGGTCACCGTTCGTGGACACCACACCGAAGGGTTGGGACGCGCTCGTGCGCACCAACCTCTCGCATGTGCTGCACGCGTGTTCGCTTGCGGTGCCCCGAATGCGAAGCGGCGGCCGCGGCGGCAGCATCGTCAACCTCACCACCATCGAAGCACACCGGGCCGCACCGGGTTTTGCCGTCTACTCGGCCGCAAAGGCAGCGGTCGAGCAGTTCGCCCGGACACTCGCGGTCGAGGTGGCTCCGGACCGGATTCGCGTAAACAACGTTGCGCCCGACTTCGTTCCGACGCCGAATCTCGAACGGCTGGCGGTGGGGGAGCACGCTCTGGCCGATCCGCGCAGTGCGGCGATCGCGATCCCGATGGGGCGCGTCGGCCACGTCCACGACGTGTCGAACTGCGTCGTCTTCCTCGCCTCGGGACTGTCGTCGTTCATCACCGGTACGACGTTGCACCCGGACGGTGGCACGCTCGCCTCGTCGGGATGGTTCAACTGGCCGGAACATGGCTGGGCCAACTATGCCCCCGCCGACGTTCTCGATCGGGCGCCGGGCCTCGTCTCCGAGCCGGGATAACTGCGACGACCGCAGTCCGGCAGGCATGATCCAGCCGGGGCGGGTCCAGGATCGCGATCCGACGGTCGAGGCCTTCGCGCACGCTGGGAGCAATGGTGGCCATAAGGCCCGCAAGAAATTTGATGTCATCGGGCTCGCGGCCTGCTTGTTCAGCGGCGCGCCTGACCATCTGACGCTGTGCTCGGGCCTGCTCGATGGTCCAGACTTCGGCGATGAACCCGCTGGCGTAGCGACCCGCGAGAGACAGAAGGTGGGGACTTGGGCCTCGGAGGAGAAGATCGGGCTGGTCCTGCTCCGAGGGTGGGATGCCGAGCGGACTGCGTGAGGCGACGTACGTGCCTTGCATGTTGATGGGTTGAAGTGTCGAGCCGTCGATGTACTGGCCTGAGGCCTGCTTGTTGATCCGAGCGTCTTTGTGCCAGCTGCCCCGCAGCGCCTGCACGATCTGGATGGACTCGTGCGCACGCTAGTTACGTTCCGAGCGTTCAGCGACCGGCTTGCGATAATTGGTGGCGACGGCTGGGTCGCTTGTGGTAACCGCTTTCCAGCCCGCACGGCCATGGCTGAGAACATTCAACGCTTTGAATTGGCGCGCATGGTTGAACGGCTCCTGGAACGTGGTGGAAACGGTAGTCACGAACCCGATGTGTGACGTGGCCTGCGAGATGGCAGTCAGGTAAATGAGCGGGTCGATGATGTTGCGGGCGATGTGTGACCGTGGCCCAGCACGCACGGCATCAGCTGTTCGGGTTGTGACCGGTAGCTGGTGAGCTCAGGAGCGCCTGCACGACCATGGCAGCGACTCGATGAGAGGTTGCCAGCCCGGCACCGTGGCCGGTCAAGACGCAGCACTTCAGCCAAGCCGTGCTGGTCCGGTATGCGTCGCCGGAATAAGCGCCGTCGCCCCGGGTCCCCGGACCGCCACGCGGGTCTGTGGGGGATGGACAGTGCGGCGACTGCACGCAAACGCCAGGAGTTGTTGGATCGTCGGCGCCGACGGTATCGCACACCGGGACCACGAACGGCGGG
>NZ_JBKFBA010000044.1:11109-31413 GCF_053345925.1 Rhodococcus sp. C26F | reverse complement strand
GGGGGAGGCGAACGGCACCCAGTAGGCGGGTAGTTCCCGGATGCCCGCGATCTGCATGAAGTCCGGGACCGTCTCGCCGCGGAGCTGCGCGTCGGAGATCTTCAGGTGCATCGCCATGATGTAGGCGCCGAGGCCGAAGAAGACACCCTGGCCGAGGGTGAGCATGCCACCGCGACCCCAGGCCAGACCGATGCCGACGGCGACGATCGCGAAGCACAGGAACTTGCCGAGCAGGCCGAGACGGAAATCGGAGAGCACGGCGGGGGCGAGACCGAACAGGACGATCGCGGCGATCGCGAATCCGCTTGCGGTGCGTACGGGTCCGGGTCGGGTGAAGGTGCGGGTCGAGAGTGTCGGGGACATCAGACCAGGCTCCTCGTCTTGACGGCGAACAGGCCCTGCGGACGGACCTGCAGGAAGATCACGATGAGCACGAACACGATGACCTTCGCGATCGACGCGGTCGTGGAGTACTCGATGAACGAATTGAGCAGGCCCAGTGCGACGGCCGCGAGCACCGCGCCCTCGATACGGCCGAGACCGCCGATGACGACCACGAGGAAGGCGTCGATGAGATACGACTGACCGATCGTCGGACTGGTCGAGCCGATGAGCGTCAGGGCCACACCGGCGAGGCCGGCGAGACCGGAGCCGAGGAAGAAGGTGGTGATGTCGGTGCGGCGCGAGGAGATGCCGACCGTCTCGGCGAGATCGCGGTTGTGCACCACGGCCCGGATCCGTCGTCCCATCGGCGTGTACTTCATCGACGCGATCAGGGCGACCACGCACACCACGGCGAGGGCGAGGATGAACAGGCGGGTCTTCGGGACCACGGCCCCGAAGATCTCCACACCACCGGAGAGCCAGGACGGTGCGACGACGTTGACGGCGGGGGCGCCGAAGATGTCGCGGGCGGCCTGCTGCAGCAGCAGGCCCACACCGAAGGTGACCAGCAGGGTGTCGAGCGGACGGTGGTACATGCGGCGGATGAGGGTGACCTCGAGGATCACACCCATCACGCCGCCCACCAGGAAGCCGACGAGGAGGGAGACGAACAGGGACACCCCGGCCGACGAGATCACCTGCTGCACGACGAACGCCGTGTAGCTGCCGGCCATGATGAATTCGCCGTGGGCCATGTTGATCACGCCCATCTGGCCGAACGTCAGCGACAGCCCCAGCGCTGCCAGCAACAGGATCGATCCGATACTCAATCCTGTGAAGAGCTGTCCTACAAGGACATCCATGTCGTCTCCCCCTTCGGCTTCCGTGCTCAGTTACCGGACAGGCCCGACGCCCAGTCATAGGACTCGAGGTACGGGTCGGGCTCGATGGCGCCGTCGGACTCCCAGACGGTGTAGATCAGGCCGTCGCCGCGGATCTCACCGATGCGGGCGGTCTTGGTGATGTGGTGGTTGTCACCGTCGATCGTGACAGTGCCCTCGGGGGTGGTGATGGAGACGCCGTCGGCTGCGTCTTGAACTGCACCGACGTCGAAGGATCCAGCCTTTTCGACCATTTCTTTCCAGAGGTAGACGCCGGTGTATGCCGACTCCATCGGATCGGAGGTCACTCGGGTGTCGCCGAAACGGGATTTGAATTCAGAAACGAAGTTGCTGTTTTCGGGCCTTTCGATCGTCTGGTAGTAGTTCCAGGAGGCCAGGTGGCCTTCGAGGTTCTGGGCACCGATGCTGCGAACTTCTTCTTCTCCTACGCACATGGAGATGACTGGCATATCGGCGCTGGTGAGGCCCACATTGGCGAATTCGCGGAAGAACGCGACCAGTGAGTCGCCGACCACCACATTGAAGACTGCGTCGGCGTCGGCGGTGCGAATCTTGTTGACGATGGTGGAGAAGTCGGTGGAGCCGAGCGGGGTGTAGTCCTCGCCCTTGATCTCGATGCCGTTGGCCTCGGCGTATTCCTTGACGATGCGGTTGGCGGTCTGCGGGAAGACGTAGTCGCTACCGACGAGGTAGAGCGACTTGACGCCCTGTTCCTTCAGGTAGTCCAGGGCGGGCACGATCTGCTGGTTGGTGGTCGCGCCGGTGTAGAAGATGTTCGACGACGACTCGAGGCCTTCGTACTGCTGGCCGTAATAGAGCAGGGCGTTGTTGTCCTCGAAGACCGGCAGCATGGCCTTGCGGCTTGCGGAGGTGTAGCCACCGAAGACAGCTGCGACACAGTCGGATCCGATGAGCTTTTCGGCCTTCTCGGCGAACACCGTCGGCTCGGATGCGCCGTCCTCGGCGATGAGCTGGAGCTGCTTGCCGAGCACTCCGCCGTCCGTGTTGATTTGTTCGACCGCGAGGGTGATGGCATCTCGGATGACGGTTTCGTTGATGGCGGTGGCGCCGGACAGTGAATTGATGGCGCCGACCTTGACGGTGTCGCCGGAGGTGTCGACGCACGATGCTGAGGCACTGGTGCCGGAGTCGTTGGCCTTGCTTCCGCAGGCTGTCATAAGCACGGCCATGGTGATGGCGGTAGCTGACGCAAGAAGTGGACGCTTGAATGTTGACATGAGGGGACCTTTCGGGCGCGTCACAACAATTGGATCTGGTCCGCGTCATTGAGGCCGGATCGTGGAAAAAGGGGAGGGGAGGCTAGGTGCTGAACAACCGTGCCGTGGCGGTTTCGTGTCGCATCGCGGCGATATCCAGTTCCGGTACGAACGAGGTCACCGTCGCGAGCGGTGCGCATTCGGCTGTTCGCGTGAGATCTGCAATCCATGAGGTGTCGTCGAAGATGAGCTGTTGCGCGTGCATCGGGCCGATGCGACCGAGGCGTACCGCGGCGGAGAGCAGACCTGCATAGCTCGAGCGGATGGCGCCGGCGATTGCGCGGCTGCGTTCGATGCCGAGTGCTTGTTGTACGACGCCCTCGACGACGGCTTGGTTTCCGGGTGTGTGCCCTGCGAGCACGACTTCGAGGTACTCGATGTCGGTGGCCACGGTGAGTGTTCGCCGGGCAACTGTGGCGAGTTGTCGCCCACAGGATTCGGATGAGGTACGTGCTGCGTGGGTGATCTTGTAGGCCCGGTGTAGGTGGTCGAGTTCGCACAGGGTCTCTGTGGAGTCGGCGGCCCACGCATGGCCTAGGACGACCGCATCGAGAGTCGCCACACTCCCGCTGATGTAGGCACGGACCACAGCACGTATCTGTGTTTCCTCGGCGTCTGGATGAGCCGCTAACCATCCCTCGAGGCCATTGGAATGGACGAAGCGACCTGAGGGGAATGCGCTGTCGTGGAGTTGCAGCCAGGCCAACTCTGCGACCAGCGGTTCAGTGACCATGGCCGTGCCCGTGTGAGTGACTCGTGCCGTGGGTGTGGTGGTAGTCGGCTGAGGTATTGGTCCAGCCGTGTGCGGCCAGGGCGACTTCGTCGACTCGGGCGTTCAGGTGCAAATCGCGCAGCATCTGCTCGGCAGCGTGCGCGCTGGTCATGAGAGGGGTGCGGAGCTGGTCGGCAGAGACTTCCAGTGGGGCGTGCTGGTTGCCCAGGATGTAGCCGAAGACCAATGCTCTCCGTACCGCGTCGGCGCCGACATTGTCCGCGAAATCCATGACGACGGCGTCCTCTGATGGGCGAGTGACGACGACGATGGTTGTTCCGTCGTCGGCGATCACTGCACCCTCGGACAGGAAGGTGCCTCGTGGGAGATTGACGGTCAACTCGTGTCCGCCGAGGGTTGTCAGCACTTGGCGGTGTTTACGTGCGTCACCCCATGGAATGTGGACGGTGTCGATCTGTCGATGTGCGTATTCGAGGTCGGTGGCGTCTCCGAGGATCGTTGTCGCTTCCATGTCACATCCTTGGAGTGAGAGGTCCGAGCTGGAGAACAGCGCGTCGGACGGTGGTCCAGAGTTCCTGGTGAATTTGGTGCAGGAGGGGAGCGCGATCGGTCAGCAGTCGGATGGATATTCCGAGGTCGTCGGGAAGCGCGCTTGCTGCACCGGCGAGGTGTGGAGTCGTATCCAGGGTGGCGTGAACGTCCCCGGCAAGGTCGGAAAGATCATGGCCGGGTGCGACGACGAGTATCGACGCCACATAGTCGTGTCCACCGAGTACTCCGGGTGCTTGCGGATCGGTCTCAGGGGGAGCGAGGTGAATGGTGTCCCGTGCCTTGAGTCGACCGCGGTGGTAGATGTCGGTCTGGGCACTGAGTTTGCGGTAAGAGAATCGTTCGCCATGACCGATGCGGCCAGAAGCGAACGCTTCCCAGCCGATGTACACGGAGGTGTCGGAAACACTGATGACGTTGTGCTGTCGATACTCCGAACCACCGTGAGGAATAACTGTTTTCGAGACATGTTCGACGACGGACCCGGTGCCGATGTCCAGTACCGTCGTTTGCGACGCTCCCGTTTGGCCGGCGAAGACTTGTGTGGCCGACTGGTAGGTGAGATAGAGCCATGTGTTGTCGCCGGTGGCGAATCGCGTAACGAGGTTGTCCCCGGGGAAGATCCCTCCGGTGGGGTTCTGAATGCAGACGAACGCCGCTGATGTGTTGTTCGGGTCCGCGTACATCGGCACGGTGATGCGCTGCGGGAACTGCTGACGCAGCGAGGCTATCTGGGTTCTCCCCGTACGGCCCCGCACGAGTGTGCATTCGAGCAGGCTTTCCGTGCCGGCCTCGGTCGTCAGGGCGCTCATGGCGCCGATGCCATGTTTTCCAGCATCGCGCCTCGCACGATGAGTTCGAACAGCTCATCGAGGCCCGTGCCGGAGCCGAGGTCGGTGAAGACGGAGGGCTTACCAGGGCGAGCGTGCGCGACGTCCGATCGCATCCGGTCGAGATCAGCGCCGACGAGCGGGGCGAGGTCGATCTTGTTGATCACCAGAAGGTCCGCCTGGAGCATTCCGATGCCCTTCTTGCGCGGGATGTCATCGCCGGCGGCGGTGTCGATGACGAAGATCCAGTAGTCGACGAGATCGGAGGTGAAGGTTGCGGCCAAATTGTCCCCACCTGATTCGATCAGGACGACCTGGAGTCCGGGGAACGAGTGCTCGAGGCGTGCGACCGCTGTGAGGTTCGCCGACGGATCCTCCCTGATTGCCGTGTGCGGGCAGGCGCCGGTTTCGACTGCGAGAACGCGCTGGGGATCGATCAGTCCGCTGCGGCGCACACGCTGCGCGTCCTCGTCGGTCATGAGGTCGTTGGTGATGACTGCGATGTCGATGCCTGCAGCCTGGAACATCGGTAGGAGCCGCTCGAGAAGCCGGGTCTTGCCCGAGCCGACGGGTCCGCCGATACCGATACGGATTGCTTCGGTCATGTCCGTCTCCTACTTGATCGTGTATCTGCGTCCGAGTGGAACGGACGTCATGGGTGTGCTGGTGCAGAGCTCGCCGTCCACTTCGACCCGGTAGGTGTCCGGGTCGATCCGGATGTCGGGGCAGTAATCGTTGTGAAGAAGGTCGCTCTTGGTTCTCGACCGGGCGTCTATGCACGGGATGAGGGGTGTTGCCAACTCGAGGCAGTCCGCGAGTCCTCCCTCGATGGCGGCGCCGGCAACGAAGTTGACGGACACATCGGATGGGGTCTTGCCGAATGCTGCCCATTGAGGTCGGTACTTGAGGGGTTCGCAGGTCATGAGTGAGGCGTTCGCTTCTCCCATGACAGACCAGGTGGGGAACCCGCCCTTGAAGACGACCTCGGGGCGGATGCCGAAGAACTTGGGTTCCCACAGCACGAAATCGGCGAGTTTGCCTGGTTCGAGTGATCCCACTTCGTGGTCGATTCCGAACATGCGGGCCGGATTGATGGTGAGTTTGGCGAGATAGCGGAGGATGCGGTGGTTGTCTGCACCGGTTCCCGCGTCCTCGGGAAGCGCTCCGCGGGTGGCGCGCATATGGGATGCGAGTTGCCAGGTGCGGGCGATTGTTTCCCCGATGCGACCCATACCCTGCGAGTCCGATCCCATGGCTGAAATTGCACCGAGATCGTGGAGGACGTCCTCGGCTGCGATGGTTTCGCGCCGGATGCGGGATTCCGCGAACGCGACGTCCTCAGGGATCCGGGGATTGAGGTGGTGGCAGACCATCACCATGTCGAGATGTTCATCGAAAGTGTTGATCGTGTAGGGGTTTGTCGGGTTCGTCGAGGAAGGGAGGCAGTAGGATTCGCCGACTACTTGCATGATGTCGGGGGCGTGTCCGCCGCCGGCGCCTTCGGCGTGGTAGGTGTGGATGTTGCGACCGGCGATGGCACGCATGGTGTCTTCGAAGAATCCGGCTTCGTTGAGGGTGTCGGAGTGAATCTGTACCTGCAGACCCAGTTCGTCGCCCGCATCGAGTGAGGCTCGGATAGCGGCCGGTGTTGCACCCCAGTCCTCATGGATCTTGTATCCGATGGCGCCCGCGAGGCCTTGTTCGATCAGTGGGGCGACGTGGGCGGCGCTGCCGTTGGCGAGGAATCCGAAGTTCAGGGGGAATTGTTCTACGGCTCTGAGCATTCGAGCCAAGTTTGTAGGGCCGGAACTGGTGATGCCGACGGTGACGGGTCCCAGGCCGCCGCCGATCATGGTGGTGATTCCGCTGGAGATGGCTTCTTCGATCAAGCCGACGCTGTCGAAGTGGACGTGCACGTCGATTGCGCCGGGGGTGACGATCATTCCTTCGCCCGAGCGGACATCGGTGCCGGCACCGATGATGAGGTCGGGGTGGACGCCGTCCATCAGTCGTGGGTTGCCGGACTTGCCGATCGCGGCGATGCGCCCGTTCTTGACGCCGATGTCCGTCTTGCGGATGCCTAGGACCGGGTCGATGAGCAATGCGTTGGTGATGACGAAGTCGAGGGCGCCGTCGGCGTTGGTGATGGAGTTGTGGACCGCCATCCCTTCGCGCATGGTTTTGCCGCCGCCGAAGACGGATTCGTCGCCGTAGACGGTGTCGTCTGCTTCGACGCGGGCGAGGAGTTCGGTGTCGGCGAGTCTGACTCGGTCTCCGGTGGTGGGACCGAAAAGTTCTGCGTAGTGGCGTCGCGATACGCGAATAGACACTGGCTTTTCCCTTCGCGTGGTTGTCAGGCGGGAGTGGACCGACGGAAGCCGGCGCGGTCCAGAGCGTCCAGGAGTTCTCGGGACGGTTGTTCACGCAGTGTTTCGTTGGTCATGTCGTTGAGCCCGTACAGTTCTCGCGTCCCACCGAAGGTGGTCAGCCGGATTGACCGTTCCTCGCCGGGCTCGAATCGGACTGCTGTGCCCGACGCGATGTCGAGGTGCATTCCGTAGGCTGTGCGCCGATCGAACAGCAGAGCGCGGTTGACCTCGAAGAAGTGGAAGTGTGAACCCACCTGGACGGGGCGATCACCGGTGTTGACCACGGTCAGCGTCGTGCTTCGCCGGTTGCGGTTCAGTTCGATGTCACCGTCTTCGACGAGTATCTCGCCGGGGTTCACCTCGGGTTCGGTGGAGGTGGTGTTGTTTCCCGGGCGTATGGGGTCGTGAATGGTGACGAGTTTCTGTCCGTCATCGAAGAATCCTTCTACCTGGACGGTGCCTACGAGGGTGGCGACGCCGGGGAGAAGGTCGTCTTCGGTGAGCAAGTGGGCACCTACGTGGGCTGCTTCGGCGACGGTGGCGCCGGCGCGGGCGGCTTCGACGACCTCGTCGGCGATCAGTGCTCGGGCTTCGGGGTAGCTGAGTTTGAGGCCCTTGTCCTTGTGGCGTCGTGCCAGCTCCGCGGCGAGGAAAAGGAGAAGCCGGTCCTCTTCCTTGGGGGTCAAGTGCACAGCACAGCTCCTCTGCTACGGGGATGACGAAGACCAACACCAGATCGGTGTTGCATGCCAGTGATCATTGTCTCCCGAAGGTGAATGAAGCAAGTTCAGATGCCCCTATCGTTCAGAAGTAAGCAGATCGAAACAATGACGAAACATACTGATCCGGGCAGCTTTTCACATCCGAATTTCTGCTATCTTGACCGCATCCGGCAACGATGAAGAATGTGGCCGTTCGCTTCGTCCCGCTTCTCAACGCAGGCGAGGGTTTTCGTCCCTCGAATCACGTTCTCGCCCGTCGACCCGACACACGATGGACGCGAGCACACCCTGCAGATTCACCTGCGCACCTGTGCAGATGAACAGTTGCGAGCAAGCAGATATCGGATTCGTGAAGAAGCCAGAACCTAGTTTGAGCAAGCTTCGATGCCGTTCAGGTGCCGCACGACGGCGCCCCGACAGGAAGGACCGCATGTGCGCCCACGTCCCCGGAGCCGGCTGGTAGCCGCTGTCCTGACGATCGTCGCCACGGCGACGGCCTGTGCCTCGACACCCGGTTCGCCTCCACCCCGCATGGGCGCAGTGATTCTCGCGGACGGCTACGAACTCGGCGGCTACAACCCGGTCGCCGGTCACGGTGAAGCGGGGGAGTCGAAGATCTACGACGGGCTGCTGCGGTTGATCGGGGGAGAGGCCATGCCTGGTTTCGAGCCGGCACTGGCTGCGGAGATGCCGACGGTGAGCGACGACGGGCTGGTGTGGACGGTGACGGTGCGGCAGGGAGTCACCTTCACCGACGGCACCGCGTTCGACGCGACCGATATAGCGGCGACCTATGGGGCGATCCTCGACCCCGCATCGGCATCGCCGTTGGCGACGTCGATGGACATGATCGAAGCTGTCACCGCGGAGGACCCGCACCAGGTCCGCTTCGACCTGAAGTACCCCTACGCCGCGTTCCCGACGAAGCTGCTGCTTGGTATCGCACCGGCCGAGCGACTGTCCGGCGGCCCGGCGGTGGAGTCGCCGTTGAACACCGATCCGGTGGGCACCGGCCCCTACACGTTGGTATCGCTGCGCCCGGACCAGGCGGTGTTCGAGGCGAACGAGGACTACTGGGACGGTGCACCGCAGATCGAGCACCTGACGGTGGTGCACGTCCCGGACGACAATGCGCGCGCCCAACGGCTGGTCGCGGGGGAGGTCGACGGCGCGAACCTGCCGCCTCGGCTGGCCGCGACATTCACCGAGCGGCCGGGGTTCGAGGTGGCGTCGAACACCTCCGCCGACTGGCGCGGGGTGAGTCTGCCCGCCGGCAATCCGGTCACCGCGGACCCGGCGATCCGCGCCGCGCTGAACCGGGCGGTGGACCGGCAGGCGATCGTCGACCACGTGCTGGCCGGTTACGGGCGTCCCGCGTCGACGCCGCTGCCCGAGGTGTACGGCGCGGCGTACGAGCCGACCGCGGCATTCGAGTTCGACCCCGCCGCCGCCGAGCAGATCCTCGACGCCGTCGGCTGGATCCGATCCGCCGACGGAGTGCGTGAGAAGGCAGGAGTCCGTGCGGAGTTCACGGTCATGTACTTCCCCGAGGACACCCTGCGCCGCGACCTGGCGCAGGCGTTCGCCACCGACGCCGACCGCATCGGGGTGCGGGTGAGCGTGCAGCCGGTCGACCGCGCGAGCCTGCCCGATCGGCTGCCGGTCGAGGCGGGTCTGCTCGGGGGCGGTGACCTGCCCTACGACCCGGATCCGCAGATCTACAGCACGCTGCACTCGAGCTACGCCCGGCCCGGTGTCGGCTCGCCCTACGACAACGCCTCCGGTTATGTGAACGCGGTCGTGGACGCCGCTCTCGATGCGGCGCGCCGTACCACTGACCCCGACGAGCGCGCCGCGCAGTACCGCAGCGTCCAGTCGGCGTATGTCGCCGATCCCGGCTATGTGATGCTCGTGTTCCTCGACCACACCTATGTCTCCAGGGACACCGAGTACACAGGTAGCACCCCGATTCTGGAGCCGCACAGTCACGGTGCCTCGTGGGGGCCGTGGTGGAACCTGCGCGAATGGACGCGGCCATGACCACCACCGTCACCCGGCCGGTATCAGCCGCCCCAGAGTCCACGACACCCTGCGTTCGTCGTCGCCGTGGCCGGGGGATTGTTCGGATGAGCATCCGGCGTGCGCTGTTCGCGATCCCGCTGACCGCAGCGGTCTCGCTCGTGCTGTTCGCCCTGGCTGCAGGCTCGCCGTTCGATCCGCTCGTCGGCTATCTCGGGGACCGTTATCTGACGATGTCGACGGCCGACAAACAGCGTGTGGCAACCGAACTCGGACTCGACGCCTCGTGGTGGCAGCAGTGGGCGAGCTGGATCGGCCATGCCGTCACCGGCGACCTCGGGTCCTCGCGCAGCTACGCCCAACCGGTCACCACCGTGCTGGCCGAGCGCGGCCCGTGGACACTGCTGCTGTCCGGCACCGCACTTGCTGCCGCCATCGTGATCGCGCTGGTCGCAGGGATGTGGGCGGGCCTGCGCCCCCAAAGCCGGCTCGACCGCGCCATCGCGGCCACCACGACGGTGGTGCAGGCCGTGCCCCCGTTCGTGCTGTCCCTCGGCGCGGTGACCATCTTCGCGGTATCCCTGCGGTGGTTGCCGGTGGCAGGGCTGACCGATCCCGGCGCCGACCCCACCGCCGCGCAGGTCGCCCGGCATCTGGTCCTGCCGGCGGCGGTGCTGACCCTGTCACTGCTGCCGTGGCTGGTGCACTCGTTGCGTCAATCCGTGCGCAGCGCTGCCGAATCCGACGCCGTCCTCGGCGCTCGCGCCCGGGGCTTGCCCGAACCGGTCGTGGTCGGCCGTCATCTGCTGCCCGCCGCGCTCGGGCCGTTCACCACCGTCATCGGGCTGCGGTTGCCCGAGCTGCTCGTCGGAGCGGCGATCGTCGAGGAGATCTTTTCCTGGCCCGGGCTCGCCGGCAGTCTCGTCACCGCCGCCCGCGAACTGGACTTCCCGCTGCTCGCGGCACTGACGATCGGCACCACGTGGCTGGTGCTGGCCGGGTCGCTGCTCGCCGACCTCGCACACGCGTTTCTCGACCCGCGGGTGGCCGACGATGCGTAGCCTCCTGCGCCGCCCCCACAGCCTGATCGGGGCGATCGTTGTTCTCACCGTGATCGCGGTGTACGCGCTGGTCGTCCCGATGCTGACCGGGACAAACCCAGGATTGACCGACTTCGCAGCCGCCTACCAACCGCCTTCCGGCTCGCACTGGTTCGGCACCGACCTTGCCGGCCGGGACCTGTTCGTCCGCACCGCCGCCGGGCTGCGGGTGTCCCTGGTGATCGCCGCGGTCTGCGCGGTCGCCTCCGCAGTCTTGGGGGTGGCGGTCGGTGTCGCCGCCGGCGCACTCGGCGGCTGGGTCGACCGGATCGTGATGCGGCTGGTCGACGGGATCAACGCGCTGCCGCACCTGCTCCTCGGGATCGTTGTCGTCGCGCTCTATCCCGGCAATCTGGTCGCGATCGTCGCGTCGATCGCGCTCACCCACTGGACGCAGGTCGCGCGCATCGCGCGCGCCGAGGTCCGCGCCGCGCGTTCGGCCACCTACCTCGAGGCCGCGCGCCTGTCCGGCGCGACCCGCACCCGGATCGCCATTACCCATCTCGTCCCGGCGGCCGCGGGGCAGGGGATCGTCGCGGTGATTCTGCTGCTCCCGCACGCGATCTGGCACGAGTCCACGCTCTCGTTCCTCGGCCTCGGGTTGCCTCCGGACCAGGCGTCGCTCGGGACGCTGCTGCAGGACGCCCGCGCCGCCGTGCTGACCGGTGCCTGGTGGACCCTTCTGTTCCCCGCGGCCGCACTGGTCGTCACCACTCTCGCCGTCGGGGTCGTCGGCGCCGCCGTGCGTGACCGCATCACCCCGCCACTGCCGGAAAGGGCTATCCGATGACCACCCCCGCGCTGACCCTCGACGGGCTCACCGTCCGTATCCCGACCGCCGCCGGAACCGTGCACGCCGCCACCGATGTCGACCTCACCCTGACCGCCGGGCAGGTGCACGCCCTGGTCGGCGAATCCGGCTGCGGAAAATCCGTCGTCGGCGCCGCGATCTGCGGGCTGCTGCCGAGGGCAGCGACCGTCCACGGCGGCATCACCCTCCACCATCCCGGCAGCGTCGACGTCCACCTCGAGGGAGCCGGGGCGCGCACCTGGCGGAAGGTCCGCGGCCGCCGGATCGCGTGGATCCCGCAGTCCGCCGCTACCTACCTCACCCCGGTCCGCAGCGTCGGCGACCAGCTCGCGGAAACGTGCCGGCACCTACGCTCGACGCACACCTCCGTCGCGCTGTTGACCCGGGTCGGCCTCGAGCCCGCGGTCGCCGGCCTCTACCCGCACGAACTATCGGGAGGCATGGCCCAACGCGCTGCGATCGCCTTCGCCCTCGCGGGTGACCCGCAGGTGATCGTCGCCGACGAACCCACCTCGAATCTCGATCCCGACCTGACCGAGCAGACCCTGCAGCTCCTCCGGGCGGCCGCAGACGCCGGGGCTGCGGTCCTGCTCATCAGTCACGACCTCGACACCCTCCCGGCCCACACCGACCGCATCGCCGTCATGTACGCCTCCCGCATCGTCGAAACCGGCCCCACCGCAGCGGTGTTCGCGGACCCCTGGCACCCCTGCACCCGCGACCTGCTTGCCGCGCTACCGAGCGGCGGACTGCACCCGATCCCCGGCATGCCCCCGACCCTGACCGATCTGCCGAACGAGTGCGTCTACCACCGACGCCGACCCGCACCCGGATTCTCCGGCGGCCCCACCTACATCGCACAACATGGTGACCGGTCCGTGCGTCGCCTGATCGGGGCCGTCTCGTGAGTCTGCAGGCCCACCGCATCACCGCCGGTCATCACGGGGGCGAGCCTGTGCTCACCAACGTCAGCCTGACCATTCCCGCCGGCAGCATCACAGGACTCACCGGAGCATCCGGCAGCGGCAAAACCACCCTCGCGCGCGTCCTGGCCGGACTGCACACCCCGCAACACGGCCACATCACCCTCGACAACAAGCCGCTGTCCGTAGCTGTACCTGGCACGGTCGCGATGCTGTTCCAGTCACCCCGACAGGCCGTCACCGCACGGTGGACCCTATGCCGGATCATCGCCGAACCCCTCCGCACCCGCCGAGGTCGCGCCGACACCGTCCACGCTGCTGCACAGCGAGTCGGGCTGACCGGCGATCTCCTCGACCGTCGTCCCCATGAGGTGTCCGACGGGCAACTCCAACGCGCCTGCCTTGCGCGCGCTCTCGTCCAGCGGCCGCGTTACCTGATCTGCGACGAGATGACCTCGATGCTCGACCCGGCCACCACCGCGGCGCTGACCGCCGTCATCACCGAGGAAACCCGCGGCGGCCTCGGCGTCCTCGCCATCAGCCACAACCACGACCTACTCCACGCCTGGGCCGACCAGTTGTCAGAGTTGGATGCAACCGTTGCCTGTCGCGTACCGGGCTGTTGAAGGGTCTCATCACGCGGAAGGATGAGATCCATGAGCACCGCGAAAGTACCCGGAGGGGCTGCAGGAACGAGCGACGCGACTGGTAGTCGAGGCACGCCGCGATCCAGGATCCAAAACAGGAGCGATCAAGCGAATCGCTGATCAACTGGGCATCCACCCTGAGGCCCTGCGTACCTGGGTTCGTCAGGCCGAGATCGACGGTGGTGTCCGTCCGGGACGAGACGAAACGCATTGCCGAACTCGAACGCGAGAACCGAGAACTGCGGCGTGCCAACGAGATCGTGAAAACGGCCTCGGCGTTTTCGCGGCAGCGGAGCTCGACCGTAAACTCAAGTGATCGTCGACTACATCGACGCCCACAAAGCCGATTACGGGGTCGAGCCGATCCACCGAGTCCACGCCGAGAACTACGCCGACTACATGGCCCACAAGGTCCATGCGGAGCTGAATCGACAAGGAACCCAGGTGGCCCGGTGCACCGCCGAACGCTTGATGCGCACCGCAGGGCTTCGCGGTATCGGAAGGACGAAGAACCCGCGGACCACCATCGCCGCACCGGACACCGACAGGCCCGCCGACCTGGTCAAACGCGGATTCGCGCCTCAGCGCCGGACCAACTGTGGGTTGCCGACATCACCTCATGGGAGAGTCGGGTCGGCAGGAGACGGAGAGGTATTCCGAAAAAATCGGAATACCGCTTAGAGGCTCCGGCAAATGATGCGTCCGTTCAACCCGGGTGACGTTGCGGCGTGTCGATACAGGTAGAGGCACGGGTCTCGAGTTGATCATGTGATTGCTGAAGTCCCATGATCACCCGGAGTACCCGTGCCTCTGCTGCCAGTCTGTCTCATCGAACCCCTGTGGGTCGAGTTCTCCGCCCACCTCGGCACCGATGCCCGCCCCGAGTTCGATCCGACACATCCTCGGGGCTGCCAGCGCCGCCGCGTGTCGGACCGAGTGGTGTTCGAGCACATCCTCGCCGCGCTGGTGCACGGCAGCGGCTTTCGAACGCATCGCCACTGCCGGCTGCTCCGATCGCACCATCCGCCGACGGTTGGCCAGTGGGCCGAGCGCGGGATCGGCGTCGAGGTCCTGCGCGCTGCGCCGACCGCGTACGACCGGATGCTCGGCCTCGATCTCGATCACCTGGCGGTCGACGGGTCGATCACGAAATCCAGTGCGGTGGAGAGGTTTCTGGACGTTCTCCGGTCGACCGTGGCAAGCAGGGCACCAAACGTTCGGTGGTGTGCGACGTCGGTGGGATCCTACTGGCGATGGTGTCGGCGGGTGCGAACCGGCACGACTCACCGTTGCTCGAACCGACGATCCGCCAGGTTCCGGACATGGTCGGACCGCTACCGCAGCATGGGTAAGTCCCGAGGAGTGGTGGGAATCGACTGAGGACATCCGGCCAGGTCCGCGGCGTGTCGCTCCCTCGCGAAGGGTGGGCCATCGCGTAGTGATCAACGAGTTACCGACCAAAGTGACTCACAGAAGCATCCACGCGATGACTTACGACCATTCTGCACTGCTCGCCCAACTCGACGCACTCAAGGGCGCCGACAGCGCCACCGTGTTCGCCGAACTGATCCGCACCGGCCTGCAGGCGCTGATCGAAGCCGAGGCCACCGACAAGCTCGGCGCCGGCCGGTACGAGCGCACCGACAAGCGCATCACCGATCGCAACGGGTATCGCACCAAGACCGTGGCCACCACCAGTGGCGATGTGGAGGTGAAGATCCCCAAGTTGCGGTCCGGGTCGTTCTTCCCATCCTTGCTTGAACGCCGCCGGCGCATCGACAAGGCGCTGTACGCGGTGGCGATGGAAGCGTATGTGCAGTGCAGGAGAGTGTTCCGAGAAACCCTCGCCACTCCTCCCCGAGTGACGAGGGCTCTCGGATATCGGACGGACCGCGCCGTACCGATCGAAGTCACCGGGTCGACGCTGCGGTGACGTCCTGACCATAGTCAAGAACGATGAGTACGTGTCGATTTCGGAGAATTGCTGCCGTGTCGGTTGCACGGGTGCGGCTGCCTCGGCGGCGTGTCGGCGCCTCGGTCCGCTCTTCCTGCAGGGCACGGCTGTACCGTCGATCGCTGGTTCAGTGCGGGTCGGTACGCGAGGGTGTGTTTCGCTCACGCTACCCAACATGTTCACGGCGGTGGCGTCGCGGTGTCCCCCGGCGAAGGAATGACCGACAATCCTGTGGGGTACAGCTGATCATGGTGATGCGTTCAGGTGGTCTCTGCCCCGTTCGATCCGCGTTGTCCGGCCCGCTCGGGTGCCCTTCGTCCTCGCTGCGCCGGCCTGGCTGTCTCCGAGGAGTTGTCATGGCCTGTCTTTCCGCCTCCCTGGCTGCCGGTTGCTCGGCACACCCGGTCACCGAACAGGATCTCGAGGCGGTGGTTCGCGCGTTGTCCGGATATGCGCCGAGTGCCGGCGACTTCGAGGCTGTGCAGCATCTGCTCGGTCCGTCCCGGTCCCGGAGCCGCATCGACCAACCCCGGTGACGGTTACTCGGGCGAGGGGCAGTGTGCCCAGTCGGAACTGATCCGGCTGCGCTTGCGGACATGCCGGTCAAAGCATCCAGGCATCGCGCCAAACGCAGGGAGAGATGGTACGCATCGTCGGATGCGTCCAGTGTGACGACAGCGCAGCGCAAACCGCCGAGGCTCACCAGGAACAGGATCAGGGGTCCGGACCCGCCGCAGAGGCCGACGAGCGATATCTACTGCGGGCGAGTGATGGACCAGCGCCGAGTCGGCTGGTGAATCGGTCGGCGGACGCGTTCCCGAGTCCGATTGCCGTCACAGCAGTGCGCACCTCGAGGACTCGATTCCGGGAACGAATCCGCAGTCCTGCTCGTACCCGGGTCACCTGCGTCCGTCCGCGGAGGGGGCAGGGTCGCCGTCGCGGATACGGGCCAGTTCGGTGCGGGCGAAGGCGACCCGGCCCGTGTCGGCCCCGCGGCCGGCGGCGAGTGCGTCGGCCAGGTCGTGGGCGGTCGCCGTGCATGGCTGCGGCGGTCTGCGCGATCTGGGACACCGCCCTAGGCCTGCAGATCCTTTGCATCAGTACCCGATTGCAGCGTCACTGCCGAGTTGCACCGATCTGGTCACCGCGCTGACCGGTTACTTCGTCGCGCTGCCGTGGAGGCCGCGGAAGGGCCCGAGGACACAGGTCTTTCGTCCCCGGATCCGTTCTTCGACGGAGGGTCCTCGGCGACGTGGTCGTTGCCGGTGTGCGCTCAACTACCGGCAGTTTCCTTCGTCCGCCTCGTTTTCAGCAGGCTTGCGACGGTCGTGATGACGAGAACTCCGACGATGACGGTCAGCGACAGTCCGGTGGAGATTTCGGGGACCGCCACGTGTTCGCCGCCGTTGATCCAGCCCAGGGTGTTCTCGTGCAGGGCGTGCAGCACCAGCTTGACGCCGATGAATGCCAGGATCACCGACAGTCCGTAGGACAGGTACACCAGACGTTCGAGTAGGCCGCCGATCAGGAAGAACAACTGGCGCAGGCCCATCAAGGCAAAGGCGTTGGCAGTGAACACGAGATACGGCTCTTCGGTCAGTCCGTAGATCGCCGGGATCGAATCGAGTGCGAACAGGATGTCGGTGAAGCCGATCGCGAGGAGCGCGAGCAGCATCGGGGTGACCATCTTCTTGCCATCGATCCTGGTGACCAGCTTGTCGCCGTCGTACTCGTTGTGCACCGGCAGGAACTTGCGGGCAAGGACGACCATCTTGTTCTCGGATACGCTCTCGGTCTCATCGCCGTGATCGCGGATCAGCTTGACGGCGGTGTAGATCAAGAAGAACCCGAACAGATAGAAGACCCAGCTGTAGGCGTTGATCGCCGCAGCACCGACGGCGATGAAGATCCCTCGCATGACCAACGCCAGAACGATGCCGATCGTGAGGACCTTCTGCTGGTACTCACGCGGCACCGCGAACGTTGCCATGAGAATGACGAACACGAACAGGTTGTCCACCGACAGTGCTTTCTCGGTGACGTAGCCGGCGAAGTACTCCCCGCCGTAGGTCGGTCCCCACGTGAGGAACACGAACACACCGAACACGAGGGCGAGGGCGACGAACACCGCCGACCAGAATCCCGACTCTCGCAGGGTCGGCGCGTGCGGTTTACGGACGTGCGCGTAGAAGTCGAACACGAACAGCGCCGCGATGACGGCGATGGTGATCAACCAGGTTGTCAAAGACACTTGCATAGGAATTCCCCAGCCTTCCGGTAGGTGTATACCTGCCGGAGGTCTCTCCCGTCCGGAGCATTACCGGACCGGCGGCCCCGGAACGGCATCGGCGCCGAACGTATTGACGAGACCGCCGCGGACTCGGGGATACTCCCCTCCACAGCTTCCACGATTGTGCCATAGAGTCGGACGGCCCTATCCGGACTTGGGGCAGTCGTTGCCGACACGTTCGATGGTGAGAAGGAACAGATCGTTTGATCCTAAGGATGTCCATATACTGGATCGGGTAGTTGTTTCCTACCGCAGAGAGAGCCATGAGACGCGCTAAGCGCAAACCTCGAAGACCCTCCCAGCCCCCGTGTGACGCCCTGTCCGTTACCGCACATCGGACCGGACCGTGCTGACCGCCGCCGGCATCGCACTCGGCATCCTCGTCGTCCTGGCCATCACGGCGCTGACCGGTTATTTCGTCGCGCAGGAATTCGCGTACATGGCCGTGGACCGTTCTCGGCTCAAGGCCCGCGCCACGGCCGGTGACAATGCTGCCGCCCGCGCCCTGTCGGTCACTCGTCGCACCTCGTTCATGCTGTCCGGCGCGCAGTTGGGTATCACCGTGACCGGGCTGCTCGTCGGTTACGTCGCCGAACCGTTGATCGGCAGCGGTCTCGGTGAGTTGCTCGGCGGCGTCGGGATTCCCACGGCGGTCGGGATCGCGATCGGCACCGTGCTCGCGGTGGCGTTCTCCACCGTGGTGCAGATGGTCTTCGGCGAACTGTTCCCGAAGAACTTGGCGATCGCACGCCCCGAGCCGGTGGCCCGATGGCTGGCGCTCTCGACGACGATCTACCTGAAGATCTTCGGTTGGCTGATCACCTTGTTCGATGCCTCGTCGAATCTGCTGCTGCGGATGCTGCGGATCGAACCTGTACACGATGTAGAGCATTCGGCGACGCCGCGCGATCTCGAGCACATCGTCGCGCAGTCCCGCGATACCGGTGAATTGCCGTGGGAGTTGTCCACATTGCTCGATCGGATACTCGACTTCCCCACTCGCACTGCCGAACACGCAATGATCCCGCGGGCCCGGGTGGACTACGTCCGCGCCGGCGAACCGCTCACCCGGGTGCTGGCGAAGATGAGCACCGGGCACACCCGCTATCCGGTCGTCGGCGACAGTGCCGACGACCTGCTCGGGGTGGTGCACCTGCACGATCTGCTCGACCGCGCCCGCGATACCGGATCCGTGGAGCAGGCTCTGCGGCCGGCGGTGATCGTCCCGACCACGCTGCCGTTGCCGGACGTCCTCGCCCGCCTGTCCGAAGAGAAAGAGGAAATGGCCCTGGTCATCGATGAGTACGGCGGTTTCGCCGGAGTGGTCACCGTCGAGGACATGGCCGAAGAACTGGTCGGCGAGATCGCCGACGAGCACGACCCGGCTCTCGAGGCGCAGGTCATCGTGTTCGATGGTGACGGCTGGCGTATCCGCGGCGACGTGCACCTCGACGAGGTCGCCCGCACCCTCGGCCACGAATTGCCCGACGGTGATTACGAAACCCTCGCCGGTCTGGTCATCGCCGAATACGGCGGGCTACCCGAGGTGGGGCAGAGCGTCACGATCGCACTCGACCTGGATCCGGCCGATCTGGTGCACGAGAGTGCACCACGCGTTCGCGCCCTGCATGCCGAGGTGCTCGAAATCGACAAGCACGTGCCGTCCCTGGTGCGAGTGAGCATCTCGGTGACGGACACCGACTCGGCCCCGGGCCGCGTTGCCGGTTCTCACGGAGCGGAGAATACCGATGGATAACCCGTGGATCGTGCTGGCGGTCACCGCCGGTCTGATCGCAGCGAGTGCGTTCTTCGTCGCGGTCGAATTCGCATTGATCGCCGCCCGCCGCCACCGTCTCGAGGACGCCGCTGCGAACAGTCGTTCCGCCCGTGCCGCACTGCGCAGCGCCTCGGAGCTGTCGGTGTTGCTCGCCGGTTCCCAGCTCGGCATCACCGTGTGCACCCTGGCCCTGGGTGCGGTGACCAAACCCGCCGTGCACCATTGGTTGACGCCCGCCTTCGAAAGCTGGGGAGCGCCCCTGTGGCTGGCCGATGTGGCCGGATTCGTCCTCGCGCTGATCATTGTCACCTTCCTGCACCTGGTGGTCGGGGAGATGGCACCGAAGTCGTGGGCGATCGCGCACCCGGAAAAGTCGGCGACCATGCTGGCGATCCCGATGCGCGCATTCATGTGGTTTGCCCGACCGGTGATCGTCCAGCTCAACCACATGGCCAACTGGTGCCTCCGCAAGGTCGGTGTGGACCCGGTCGACCAGGTCGCCGCGGGTCAGGACCCCGACGCTCTGCGGCATCTGGTCGAGCACTCGGCCACCGTCGGCACCCTGGACGAGCGTTACCACGGACACCTGACCAGCGCTCTCGAACTCGAGGCGCTCACGGTCGGTGACATCGTCCGACCCAACGCGCGTCCCAGCAGTGTCTCACCCGAAGCGGACCCGTTGCTGATCCGGGAAACCGCCCGGCGCACCGGGCATCTGCGGCTGCTCGTGCGCGGCAACGGCCACGTCGACGGGGTGGTGCACGTGCGCGACGCCCTCGCAGCCGAACCGGGGATCACCGCAGCGCAGCTGATGCGCCCGGCGCTGACCCTGGAGGCGCAGGTCCCGGTCTACGAGGCGCTACGCACCATGCGCGAGACCCGCAACCACCTGGCGACGGTCACCGACGACGGGTCGGTGGTCGGGCTGATCACCCTCAACGACGTGCTCACCCGACTCATGCCCACCGCCGACAGCGCAGCCTGACCAAGACCTATCCCCCGGTGGCCGGGTATCCG
>NZ_JBKFBA010000044.1:5948-11104 GCF_053345925.1 Rhodococcus sp. C26F | reverse complement strand
CCCGGCCACCGGCGTGAAGGACCTGTCGACCCGCCGGGCATCCTCGATCGCAACGTACTGTCCGCTGTGCTGCGCTGTGCCTAGACTGGGAACCACCGGCGAGGAGTGCGGAGTATGGACACCGGTCCGAAACCCCGATCCCTTCGAGCTGAACGCGGCACGTCGCCATGACCACCGACACCCTCGTCAATCTAGGGTTGGTGCTCGTCTTCGTGCTCGTCGGCGGCGTGTTCGCCGCCACCGAGATCGCGTTGGTCTCCCTGCGCGAGAGTCAGATCCGCGAGCTCGACCGGCGCGGGGGACGAGGTCGCCGCACCGCCACCCTTGCGCGCGACCCCAACCGGTTCTTGTCCGCGGTGCAGATCGGGGTGACCGTCGCCGGGTTCTTCTCCGCCGCCTACGGTGCTTCCACCCTCGCCCCCGATCTAGCCCCGACACTGCAACAGTGGGGACTCGAACACAGCGTCGCCAACGCCGCGGCCCTGATCGGCACCACTTTGGTCATCGCCTATCTGTCACTGGTGCTGGGCGAGCTGGTACCCAAACGCATCGCCCTGCAACGCGCCACCGGCACGGCTCTGGCGGCCGCCCCGGCACTGGATCGCTTCGCCACCCTCATGCGCCCGGTGATCTGGTTGCTGTCGGTCTCCACCGACGCTCTGGTTCGCCTGCTCGGCGCCGATCCGTCCCGCAAGAACGAAGAGATCACCCACGACGAGCTCCGCGACATGCTGGTCGAGCACGATGTTCTTCCCCCCGACGAGCGCAGTGTGCTCACCGAAGTCTTCGACGCGGGAGCGCGGTGCCTGACCGAGGTGATGCGCCCACGCACCGAAGTGGATTTCCTCGATGCCGACAGCTCGATCCCGCAGGCTCGCGCCATCGCGTTGAGCAAGGCTCACAGTCGTTTCCCGGTTGCGGCCGGCACCGTCGATCATGTGATCGGATTCGTGCATGTGCGGGACCTGATCCTCGCCGACCCCGAGACCGGACCCGACCGGGTGAGGGGCCTGTGCCGTCCGGTACTGGCACTGCCCGGTTCCAAACCGGCCCTGGCCGCGCTGACAGTCATGCGGCGCAGCAACGCCCAGATCACGGTAGTGATCGACGAGTACGGCGGCACGGCCGGCATCGTGACGATCGAGGACATCGTCGAAGAGATCGTCGGTGAGATCGGCGACGAATTCGACCCCACCGGCGACCCGCCCGTGTCCGAGCTACCCCACCAACAGCAACCCCTGCACGAACAGATCGACGGTCGGCTCCATGTCGAGGACTTCAACCGGGCCACCGCCATTTCCTTGCCCGATGGTCCCTACGACACCGTTGCCGGCTTCGTCCTGCACCGTCTGCAGCACCTTCCGCACCTCGGTGAGAGCCTCACCGTCGACGGCCATCGTCTGACGGTGAGCGAACTCGACGGCCACCGCATCGCACGCCTGCGACTGCACCGACGCCGATGACCGAATCTGACCAAAGTATCGCGCAACACGGCCACCTCACGAAAGGCGACCACCACGCTGATCTCGGTCAGTAACCGAAGAGCGTTTCTCGACCGCGTTCTCTTCCCATCACGGGGACGAACACGGCCTCGTTGGTGTGGCCGGGCCGGCGTTCGGTGTTGAGCATCTCGGTCACCGGCCGAGGGTGACTGCTCGTCGCAGCACCCAACGCGGACAGCAATTGCGGGTTGAGCAAGGCCGGTTTGTAGTTAACGCTTTTGTCCTCGGTCACGGTTCTGAGGAGCGTGCCATGCGCTCGGCACCACGATGACGGGCCGATGGGAGTGGCGCAGGGTACTTATCGCCACGCTGCCGAGCAGCATCTCCCGCGCTGTGGAACGTCCCCGAGATCCGACCACTATGGCAGCAGCTTTAAGGTCCTGTGCAGAGGCGGTCAGTGCATCGGAAAGGGCGCGAGAATGGAGGCCCCGCCCTCGTTTAACATTCAACCGCGTGATTTCTCGGTCGGTGATCCCTGGCAAATGGGAACTCGGAAGGGCGGTGTCGCTGCCTTCGTCGTCGACGGAAACCAGAAACAGGTCACGGTCCGGGAACAAATGGACGGCGCCCTCGAACGCTGTTCCCGCACCTGCAGAGCCGTCCCAACCAATCGTTACGGGCCCGTCAGTCAGGGCGGCATAGTCGGCGGCCAACATCGGATAAGGGACGACGAGGACGGGCCGAGCGGAGTAGCGCACCACCGTGTCGGACACGCTGCCTAGCATCGCTTGGGTGTTACCCAGCCCGCGAGACCCGACAAGCACCAGGTCGACTTCCATCTCGTCGGCAATCTGCGCGAGACGTGGGCCTTCGCCGCTGAAGGTTGGTTTCAGCAGCGGCTCAGCATCCCATCCGGCGGTGCGGGCTAGTGCGACACCGACCGTCAGGAGCCGCTGAGCCTCGTGCTCACCCTCATGCTGAACCATCTCGCTCAATTCATCGACGTTATGAGCGAGGGCATGTAGCCGCTGGCGCACTTTGCTGCTGGCAAATGGAGGGGCCCAGAGGTAGGTAATCCATCCGTGCGCATTCGGAAACAGCGACGCGCCAGCTTCGATCGCTGCGTTAGCGGCCAGGGAACCGTCGTATCCCACGATTGCGCTCACCGGCACGGTGCACCTTCCTCAACTTGAATCGACTCTGCCGAGCTTCTTTTGGACCTCTTTGGGTAGGTAGGGAGACTCCCGCTCGCGGGCTATCCGTTTGGCCTAGGTGAGTGCGCTCGCCGGAAGTCATGAAGGTGTAGACGGGTGCGAGCATAGCGGACCCGCTCCTTGGGGTGGCCACTTCATGTGGGCCGTGGGTCGGCGAGTCATCACGTAGGTCGACCCGAAGCTGAGCGATATCGACACCGCACGCTGGGTTCTTGCTGAGGTCCTCGGTTGACGCATCGCGCTTTACCATGAGCGCCTCCAGTTTTGTCGGCGTATGCCGCCGACAACCTCGATGTTGACCGCCTCGGTGATCGGTCCGCCGAGCGACTCGAAATGCATCTGAGCGGATCAGGGCCTAAAAGACCCTCCCGAGAACCGGAAGGGATTCTGACTTTGGGTGCATCTTCGGCAGGAAATCCGGATCTGTCGATGCCTTCCACGTCGTAGTGGACTGCCAGGTGATCTTGCCGCCGTGCAGGATGCGGCGCAGTCTCACGACTGATCGCCGACACCACCTTCTGCGCGATCAGGTGCTCGGCGAGCTTGGCCAGACTCCATGTGGAGAACGCGGTGATCCTCCAACGCAGGGGGACGTCCGGGGCGATCAAGCAGATCCGCTCACGCGTCTGCTCATCGATCGGCTTCGGCCGTCCCCCTCTCCATTTTGGTGCAACGCCTCGAATCCATGGCTGTTGCACGCATGGATCACATCACGGACATAGTCGTCGTTGACCTGCGTCAACGAGGTGATGTCCTGGGCGGTCTGGCCCTGCGCGGACATCAGCACCACGATGGCGCGACGGAATTTGATCGGGTCTTCGGTGGTGCGGCTGATCTTCTGCAGCCGTCGCCCTTCCTCCATAATCAACGATCGGATGAACACGCTGGGTTGGCGTGCCACGGTCACTTCCTCGTATCGACTCGGAGACAGTTTGCCGTGCACCTCGCCTCGACCCTGGGTTACCCGGTCAACAATCCGTGACGAGCCACTAGTCCGGTGTGTTCTCGGGGTCCCATTACTGACACCGAATGGCGAAATCGGCCCGGCCGCTCACCCCGATACGAGAACTGACACCAATAGCGGGAACCTGCAGCAACCGGCTGATCAAACCGTTTCGTGCCTTATCGGAATCTCATTCGTAGATGGGCGCCCGGGGCCGCTGGTTCGCATGTGTCCCGGCAGGGTTCAGTGTTCAGCACTGTCGACGACGTGGCGCCGCAGTGGTCGTGCCGAAGATCAGGACGATCCCCGCCAAGACCAGCGCGGTCTGGGCGCGTGGTGCGTCGATGTCGAGGACCACAATCTGGGGAACAGCGCCCAGGCGATCGCGACGATTCCGATCATCCGAGCGTCGCAATGTTGCGTAGAGAACGTCCAGCAGCAGCGCGGCCACGCACAACAGCGGAGCAATCCCCGAAGAGAGCAGGACGAATCCCCGGGCAGTAAGGAGTTCCAACTGTGCCAGCTCGGAAGCATGTCGAGGTCCAGACCGAGGTTGGACCGCTGGGGTCCGACACCAGCGCGGTGCCATTGAGCGGTCCCGGCGCTCCCAGGACCGCCAGCAGGAGCAGTGTCACCCCTGTTCGCACGCAGCCATCATCGTCGACGGATTGTGGGTGTTCGTCGACGTCACTCGAGCTGTGCGGTGGTGCCGATCGCGGCGCGCGTTGGTCTGCGGGTGCCGTGATTTCGCCCCCCGGCGTCACGGCCCAGATCGCCCACACCATTGCTTGCACAGGCAGGTGGGGGCGATTGTCGTTGCCATCCGTCGGGTCGACTACATCCCGCATCGGGTGTCCGCGGCGTGTGATGCCTGCGCAGGGCCGTGCAAGCTCGTGGTTGCGGACGGTCATCGCGTTACCGAATTGTCATGCTGCGCGGTCGAAATCGGGGAGTGCCGCATCCGCACTGTTGCATCCGCACTGTTCTTCCAGCACGGTCCTTCAGGTCGGACGGGAGTGGATATTGTCGTCAGTCGCGCGGTGCGAAGTGTGGGAAACGCTCGCCTGGCTGCGTGGATCGATACGACACTCGTACGCGGCGCTCGGGCCGCACCGGAACATCACCGTCGATCCACGAATACACCAAGGGTCCCTCGTCGAGTTCGACGATGGCCAGGACCGACGGACAGGGTGAACTGCGCAGCGGATCGGGGGCGTCCTCGACGACTCGGCACGAGACGATCACACCTGCGCCGGCCGACTCGATCGGCTCGAGTATGTCGGACGCGCACCCGGGGCAGGTGGTCGGCGACGGTGCCAGCACCGTGGCGCAGTCTCGACATTTCCAGATGACGAGCTTCCCGGACCGGGTGGTCCGGTTGTGGGCGTGAGCTGGGGGCCGAGGGGTCGCAGGAAGATGGCCGTTTGCACGAGTTAGGGGCGGTCGACGAGTTATGGGTGATCGGTGTCGGTGGACCATGGCGGGGCCTTCGATCGGGCGGGTAGGGCACCTTCCACACGACGCTTGTCGGGGTGGAAGACCCCGGATGCCCTGCCT
>NZ_JBKFBA010000044.1:0-5923 GCF_053345925.1 Rhodococcus sp. C26F | reverse complement strand
CATCCGGGAGGGGTCGAGTCGTCGACCCGGGATGCACGATCCGCCGACAGGGGGATGGCGGGTCGTGGCGGTGGATGGGAGGTCGCATTGTCGGTCGCGGCGCTCGTCGTCTATCTTTACGGCACATGGTACCTAAAATCAAGAGCGGGTCGAAGAAGGGGGGAACATGATGGTCGCCGGCAGGCGCGGACGTCCGCAGGTGTCCTCTCGTGCACAGGTCGAGTCCGCCGCGTTCGAGTTGTTCCGCGACCGGGGTTATAGCCAGACGTCGATCATGGATATCGTTGCGGCCGCGGGGATCAGCAAGACCACGTTCTTCCGGTACTTCCCCAACAAAGCGGCACTGGTGTGGTCTCTTCTCCAAGAGGGCACCCGCGACCTGCACTCCGCGTTGGACACGGTCCCCGAGGATGTGCCGGTCATGGAGGCGATCCGGGCCGCGGTGCTCGATTCGGGGGCGCCCCTGCTCGACGACGCGGGTCTCTGGCGTGCCCAGTTCCGGATTTTGGACACCTCACCGGAGTTGCAGGCCGAGGGCGCACAACGGTGGTCGGCGTGGGCCGAGGTCGTGGCGGAGTTCGTGGCGTCCCGTATCGGTGCTCGTCCGACGGCGGTGGTGCCGGCCGGTGTCGGGGGTGCGGTGCAGTCCGTTGTGCTTGCCCTCCTGCGCGAGAGCGTGGAGGTTCCTGCGTCCGGCGGTGAACTGCTGTCCGCGCTCGACAAGTCCTTGGCGTCGTTAGGGCGGAGTCTGCAGCAGTGGATCGATGAACAATCGGATGCGTGAGGCGCGTCGACCATCATGGGGCCCGGGTGCGACAGTGCTGGATGCGCGAGTGAGACGCCTGGTAGGCGTCCGACGCTTGGGGTGCCGTGTCGGTGGCTAGAAAGCATGTCTCGGTGCCAGTGGTCGCCTTGGGGGCGGATCGGGGGTTGTCAGTCGGGATCGCGCCTGCCGAGACAGTAGCGACCGGCCGGTTGATGCTACGACATCCCACGGCGCAGTGAGCTGCGCAGATGCCGCACTCTGGTTCGCTGCTTCAGCTCTTACCCGGCCGTCAAGGAGGGGATGGTCGTGTAGGAGGGATCGGCGAGTTGAGGAACTGCATCAGGACCCAGAAGGGGCTCGCTCGTAATGGACACCTTGACCCGCAGTCACGCCGATACGACCAAGATGCCGATCCACGAAGTGGTCCGTTACTTTCTCGACCGCTTGGGGTCGACACTGGTCGCCTACATCGCCGGAGCCCGAAGTCGCGCGATCCCCGCAAAGTGGGCCATCCCACCGACGTAGACCGGCCACGCCGCCCCCCGACGACAAAGCCCGCCGGCTCAAGGCCGCACACGTGGCGTTCACTGCCATCGAAGACGCCGACAACGACCAAGTGGCCAGATCGTGGCTGATATCGGTAAACCCTCGGTTCGACGGGCACACCCCCGCCGATCTTGTACGGGTGGGCGAGATGGGAAGCGTCTTTCCTGCCGTCACCGCCTTTGTCAACGACGACTACTACGCCTGATCGGTATCCCTGTGGTACAGACTTGGCGCCGGGGCGGTCGGTCGCTCTTCCTATACTGATGCGCTGTCGTCAGTAGTAGGAGGCCGCCCTGTCCCTGTCCCTGTCACCAGTTGAGGTGTCGACCTCTCGTGTCTGCGAGCTGACGGGGCTTGTGCTCGAGCGTAGTTGTGGACGCACCGTCTACGGGTCGCGCGTACCGACTACGGCCCCTCCGGCCCGCCTGCCCGCACGCTCGGTGCGCCGCCGGAAGAGCTGAGTAAGATGGGACACCCCCGGACGTACGATCCATGCGGGTAGCACCGAACGCCGAGCCTTCATCGAGGTGCTGTCTTATATCACCCCCGACGACAGTGGCCTGGGCACCATGTCGGACTTCTTCGACGATGTCGCCGCCGACGACGAATTGTTCCTGCACGAGCAGATCGCGAAAGAACTGGCGCAGCGTGCCGGGATGCGGAAGCGGTCGGTGTCCAAGGGGTGGCGCGAGGACCGCAACATCTACGAGTTCATGCTGCCCACAGACGGTTGGTTCGTCGATATCACCGCCTCGGACAGCATCGGTGCTCTCGACGAGCAACTGTGCACCGCGCTCGCAGGTAGGTTCGGCATCGAGGAACTTCACGTCTCCCATCTGACCGCGGACGGGGACGACGCCCGTGCGGTGACCACCTACCTCGCCACTGAGGTGCGGTCCCTCGTGCTCGACGACGGGTCCCTTCCGCACGGCATCGTCTATCCCTCCAAGTGCGGCACCGACCTAAAGAACTACGCCGTGTGGTTGCGTCGCCGTGACGACGGCACCGACTCTGCTCGCCAGCCTTTCGACCTCGTCGCCAGCAACGCGATCAACCTGCACGTCGAAGCGTTCCAATCTGCGGTCAAACGATTGCGGCTCACCGCCTACTGAACGTTCGACCCGCTGCGCCCGGTTCGAATTCCGTCCTCAATCACGTTGCAGCACATCATATCACGTCGCGAAGCTGGGCTACAGAGGCGCGCTGTCCAGGGTCCGACGACACGGACCACAACCGGTGGTCTCCGACGTGGCGGATCGAGGGTTCAGTCGACTGAGGTTGTGGGCTTCGATGTAGGCGACGGTGGAGTCGTAAGGTCCCCGACCGGTTCGAGCCCGAACGTGCGGACGACCAAGACGGTGGCTCGGCGCCTCCGGTTGCGGGCGTCAGCTACGGCATCGACGCTCACTGATCACCGCGCCGATCGACCACCGCGGCCCGGCCGTCGCCGACCCCGAGACAGAGAGCGTGATCAACCATCCCAGAGCGTGGTCATCCGGTCAGCGGTTCCAGGGGCTGGTCATAGCTTCCACAGCCGCAGCAGTGCACTGCGCAGGATGGGGGGAGATGACGCGGTGGTCGTGGTGCAGGCGCGGATGAGGGTGACCGTGTTCGGCGAGGGCGCGCGCGGCGTCGGCCAGCGAGAGGGGGTCGAGGTCGGTGCGGGTGCGTAGCCGGTAGGCCACGGCGTGGCGGGTGTGGGGGATGCGGTGCGGGCCGGTGTCGACGACGGCCGGCGGATGAAGCGAGGTGTCGTTGTCGCTGATCCGGATGATGACGTCGCCGGTTTCGAGGCGGGTGCGCCGATTGGCGTCGGGGGTGAGCTGGCGAACGGTCTCTGCGTACCCGAGAGCTGAGCGTGACTCGCAGCTGTGCTGCCAGATGAAACGAAACTTCCCGGCGGCGGGTGTGCCGTATCCGTCGGTCAGACAGTCGGCGAATGCGTCGAGGTTGCGGCTGAAGTACCCACCGGGCCCCGAGACTGCTTCGCCCACCACGGAGAAAAAATCCTCGAGTGACCGAATTTGACGGCCGTCTATGAAGTAGACGGTATCTCTGTTCGGCATTTCCAGCTCCATCCTCCCGATCGGGGGCTCATCTAGAGCGTGTCTGGTCGATTTCTCATATTCGTGTCGGTAGCGGGAACCTGAACAGTGTTCCGGGCCAACAAGGTGGAGGCCGGGTACGTGCAGGGCTCAGGTGATCTTGCCGCTACGCCTTTCGCTGCGCCGACCTGCCGTGTGAAGCGGGGCAGTCAGATTTCGGACCATGTCTCGTCGTGGTCGTCACGCACCCATTCGACGATGTCGCCGTCGGCGTGGACGTCGTCGGTGAGCCAGAATGTTTCGTCGGGTGCCCATCCCGCGATCACCGATGCGGTGTCACCGTCGACGTCGATGGCGACGCCTGCTGCGGCGAGATAGCCGACCGCGGTCAGGTGCACTCCGCCGTACACCTCGGCGACGGCCTGCCAGTCGGGCAGAACCCACCGTCCATCGCGGCCCGTGGTGCGGTACCAGTCGTGGCGTTTCTGCGCGGTGACCTCGAGCGGAAACCGCCGGCAGAGCTGCGCCCAGTCGTCGGGGCCGTAGATTTCGAGCACGTCGACGGTGCCGGGTACGAGGTGTCGCCGAGCCCCGGCATGGTTCTCGCCTCCGGAGTCTTCGACGAACCACAGGCATGCGGGCGAACCGTCGTCCAGTGCTCGTGTGGAGCACGGGACGCCGAGCGGTGTCGACCACCACACCCCGGACCAGTTGGCCGTCGGGTCGGTGGGGCGTTCCCGTGCTGCTCGTTTCTCCTCGGCGATGGCCCTCTCGCGCCATCTGGCGAGCGCGTGCCCGACCTGAGGGACACTGGCGTGGGGTTCGACCCAGCCCAGTGACCACTGCTCGTCCCGAACGATGGCGGTGCTCCACCACCGGGCGTGTTCCGATGCCGCGATGTGCTCGGCGATGCGTCGCAGTTGCGGGCGCATCGGTTCTGTCGCAGTAAGAACGTCGTCTCCGTCGGGTTCTTGCCAGTACCAGGCGGAGTCGGTGGTGGCTGCGAGCACGGTGCGCAGATCTGTCTCGGTCACTTCCGGCAGCGGCACGTTCGCCAATCGTCGCGCTACGTCGTCGGGCGAGATGTTCGGGAGGGGTCGGTCGGCGCCCGGCCCGTAGAGGGCGCCTGCGGTTCCGCGTGCTACGTCGATGCGGTAGGTGGCGTAGAAGACGCCCGACGAGAACGAGTCCCGGGTGTGTTCGGCGCGGGCACGGTCGTCGGCGATCTGCGCGTATTCGAGGAGAAGACGACGACCGCGCGGACCGGCCAGCAGTACCTCGGTGAGATCCGCCGGAGTGTCCCGTGCTGTCATGGCGTCCAGTAGATCATTACCTTCGTTACCTTGAAGGGGATGAAGAGACCCCGTGTCTCCGGGATGCGGACACGCATCCGGTCTTTCGAGACCGGGGGTTTGTCACACGAGGGGTTATTGTGGGTTCCGTGCTGACACTGCGTCGAAAGAATGACTGCGCCTGCTGAGTCCGGTGGCGGACCCGACCGTGCCGCCATGACCGACATGACCGATCTGCTCACCACGCGGTTCGAAGAACCCATTGCGATCTACCGTGACCTGCTCCGCGGCCTCGCCGCCACCGGAGAGTCCCCATATCGCCAGTCGATACTGCTCGACACCCATCCTGTCGAGGGGCCGTCGTTGACGACACCCCACCTGCGGATCCAGGTCAGCTACAGCTATCAGGACGCCGACGAGCTGGGATCCTTCCCTGCGGATATGAGGCCGGTGTGCGTGCGGATCCATGTGCAGGGCTATCCCGATAAGTATCCCGACCGGCGGGCAGCGGGCTCCGATCTGGTCCACGAGTACCCGGCCGTCGAACCGGAAGCGTGGGCGCGTGCGGTGCTCGGCCGGCAGTGGTCGGATTATGCGTACCAAATGATCCGCCGGACCGATGTGGACCCGCGCATGCGCACCAACCTGAGCTACACCCAGCCGCTGTTCGTGGTGTTCGTCGCCTCGGACGGCACCCCGGTGCTGGCCCCGGACACCATCGCCTGGAACCGGGTGTGGCTCAAAGTCATCGACGCCCGCAAACTCGATCCGGATCCCGAATCGAGGGAACTGCTCGAGCACATTGCCCGGGTCGGTCCGTACGCCCCGACCGCAGGAATCCGCCATCCCGACACCGAACCCGACGGCGGCTGGCGCCTGGAGGTCACCGGTGTGCCCCTCGACCGGCTCACCGACACCGCGGCCGAGACGGTGCGCGCACTGCGCAACGGTATCCGGGTCCGCGGCAGGATCGCCACGCAGTTCCGCCCGATTCGACTACACGTCGAACTCGACCACGTGGTGGTGTACTTCAAGTGGGCCCGCAACCCGAACACCTTCGCTGTGACCATGCATCCACCCCAGACGGGCGACGAGCTTGCCGGTCCGCCCTGGCACACCCCCGCCGCCGTCGCCGGCACCATGATCTCGGGATGGCAAGAGGAGCTGTGTACAGGTCTGCTGGTGCGCGGTACCCGACGCCGCGACGGTGACACCATCTACATCTCGGCTCCGCCTTCCGCCCCGGTCCGCCAGGAATATTGGGTCAGCGAGGT
>NZ_JBKFBA010000043.1:0-36830 GCF_053345925.1 Rhodococcus sp. C26F | reverse complement strand
AGGACGCCGACGAGCTGGGATCCTTCCCTGCGGATATGAGGCCGGTGTGCGTGCGGATCCATGTGCAGGGCTATCCCGATAAGTATCCCGACCGGCGGGCAGCGGGCTCCGATCTGGTCCACGAGTACCCGGCCGTCGAACCGGAAGCGTGGGCGCGTGCGGTGCTCGGCCGGCAGTGGTCGGATTATGCGTACCAAATGATCCGCCGGACCGATGTGGACCCGCGCATGCGCACCAACCTGAGCTACACCCAGCCGCTGTTCGTGGTGTTCGTCGCCTCGGACGGCACCCCGGTGCTGGCCCCGGACACCATCGCCTGGAACCGGGTGTGGCTCAAAGTCATCGACGCCCGCAAACTCGATCCGGATCCCGAATCGAGGGAACTGCTCGAGCACATTGCCCGGGTCGGTCCGTACGCCCCGACCGCAGGAATCCGCCATCCCGACACCGAACCCGACGGCGGCTGGCGCCTGGAGGTCACCGGTGTGCCCCTCGACCGGCTCACCGACACCGCGGCCGAGACGGTGCGCGCACTGCGCAACGGTATCCGGGTCCGCGGCAGGATCGCCACGCAGTTCCGCCCGATTCGACTACACGTCGAACTCGACCACGTGGTGGTGTACTTCAAGTGGGCCCGCAACCCGAACACCTTCGCTGTGACCATGCATCCACCCCAGACGGGCGACGAGCTTGCCGGTCCGCCCTGGCACACCCCCGCCGCCGTCGCCGGCACCATGATCTCGGGATGGCAAGAGGAGCTGTGTACAGGTCTGCTGGTGCGCGGTACCCGACGCCGCGACGGTGACACCATCTACATCTCGGCTCCGCCTTCCGCCCCGGTCCGCCAGGAATATTGGGTCAGCGAGGTTCCGCTGCACGAACGCTGCGGGGTGTGGCTTGCTCGCGAGGGCCTCGACATCGACCGGCCGCTCGAATGGAAGAACACCGGTGTACTCGCGGTGTGGATCCAGGCCCGGGTGAACAACGAGGTCGGGCGCCCGTATGTCGGGCATGCCGCGGCGCGCTGGTCGGGCCAGGCCACCGCACATCTGGAGGTGCTCGAAACTGTGCCCGGCACCCCGGAGACAGTGGCTGCTCAACTCGCACATTGCATCACGCACATGCTTGCGGATCTCGGGGCGGAGACCATCACGGCGTCTGTTGAGAACGAGCATTTCATCGAACTCGGTTACACGAATCGTCCCGGGCAGTCCGGGGTGGTCCTCGATGTCGCCTCGATGCCATGAGCCGGCACAAGTGGCTCATGCTGCGCGTGATGAGTGTGTGCAGCCTACCGGACATGAACATCCCTTCGAAAGTTTCGAAAGGGTGTTACGTTTCGTTCGAATGAGAGGAGTTGGGCGATGACGCAGGCGTTGGAGCAGCACACCTATCTTCCGGAGCCGGGGGAGGGGGAGCGTCTGGCCGAGGTGGTGAGCTTTCTCGAAGCCCACGAGCGTCCTGCCGGTGATCGGGTGGAGCCGCGGTATCTGCTTGTCGGAGCGGGCGAGGGCGAGCAGATACCGGTGCCGGCGGAGGTGCATGCGATCCTCAAGCAGGTGGTCGCGGCGTTGCAGGCGGGCCGTGCGGTCACGGTTGCTCCGCGGACGACGAAGTTGACCACTCAGCAGGCGGCGGATCTGTTGGGGGTGAGTCGTCCGACGGTCAAGCGGTTGATTGCGGTGGGGGAATTGCCGGCGGAGAAGGTCGGCACTCGGCATCGTGTGGTGTTGCGTGATGTTCTCGAATATCAGCAGCAGCGACGTGCGCAGCAGTATCAGGCTCTGATGAAGACATCCGTAGAGCTTGATGACGAGGAAAATCCCGAGCGGGTGGCCGAGCAGTTGAGGGTTGCTCGTAAGGCGGTGGCGGCGCGTCGTCGCTCGCGTGGTGCGAGCGTGTAGTTACAGCTGTTGAGGGCTTCGGGTGGGGTGCCGGTACACTGCTCGGATGTTTGCGGCCGTTCTCGATACCTCGGTGCTGTGGCCAAGTCGGCAGCGGGATTTCTTGTTGTCCTTGGCTATCGAGGGGTTGTATCGCCCGTTGTGGTCGGATGCGATCTTGGAGGAGTTGGAGTTTCACGAGGCGGCCAAACTCGAGGGGCGTGGAAGCGACGCACTCGCGGCTGCGGCCGCCGCGGCCCGTCTGATCGTGCAGATGCGGCGGGCGTTCGATGATGCGGTGGTCACCGGCTGGGAGCCCCTGGACGGGTCCTACGGTCTGCCCGATCTTGGGCGATGAGCATGTGGTGGCTGCCGCGGTGGTCGGCGGGGCCGGGGTGATCGTCACCAGTAACGGCAAAGACTTCCCCGAAGATCGTGTGCCGGAACATATCCAGGTGGTGTCGCCGGCGGAGTTCGCGGCCGATATGGTGGCGGTGTCGCCGACATTGGCGTGGCGGGCGGTCGAGACGATGGCCGAGCGGTTGGACGACCCACCCATGGACGTGGACGACATTCTCACTCTGCTCGTGGATCGTTACAAGATGAGTGAGGCTGTGGCGTTGCTCCGGCAAGCCTGAGGCCCCGACTCTGTCGGCACGAGGCCCGGCGATCGATCGGTGGCTCGAGGAAACCGAAGGTGAGCATGATGAGTGACAAGCGCACATTCCGGCGCGGCAACGACCGGATCGCCCAATTGACCGCGAAGACCGCGATTGCCGAACAGGTCGAGCAAATCCGTGCCGAGACCGCGCAGATGAACCGCGTCTACGTCGAGACTCTTGCCGATATCCGGAAGGCCGGTGCGTTGACGCAGACCGATGTGGCCAAGGCGTTGGGAGTCGAGCAGGCGGCGGTGTCGAAGATCGAACGCCGCAGTGATCTGTTGTTGTCGACGCTGCGGGAGTATCTGGCAGCGACCGGTGCGGAGCATCCACGGATTGTGGTGGAGAAGGATGGTGTGTGGAGGTCAGTCTTGATCTGGACATCTTCACCGCCGGACGGTAGCCACGCCGGAACGCGTTCCTCACGGTGACGGATCCTCTCCCGCCCCAAGTATCCTGCCGTCGCCGTTCAGGGCAGCTCGGCTACGAATAGTGTCGTTGTCTCGGTGAATCGCGGAAGGGACACGTGATGAGCCTCTACACCGTCAGTTACCTCGGTCAGGATCAGTGGATCGACTACGAGGACACCCAGGCCGCCCGGATCTACGCCTATGTCCCGAACCTGGGCGGTTCGTGCTGCACCGCCAGCTCGGCCAGGACTTCTACTGGGACAACGAACTCGACTGGACCCCGGTCGGTGCCGCGGCCGGCCACAGCATTGTTGAGGCCGGCCAGCTCGGCACGCTCGACGGCCGCCGGCATCGGGATCTGCTCGATGAGCTGACTGCCGAGCCGGATCACCGCTCCGTCGACGAGGTGTTCGGTGCCCAGCCTGTCCCTGAACGCACTCCTTCGCCGCAGGAGTTCGCGGCGAAGGTCAACGCGCTGGCCTCCGCCGAGCCGGGAAAGTGGTTCACCTACAAGGGTCTACGCGAGCGACATGCGCAAGGCGGCCAGCGTCGCCGCCCGGGACCTGCGCACGGGGAAGATTGCCGCGGTCCGCAAGTCCGGTCTGCGTATCGACTCCCGCGTCACCCCGACCGCTGATGGTCGTCTCGCCGTGGAGATCGCCCGCACCGCCTAGCGGCAGTGGACGGTAGGACACAGCCGTATCAGTCGAGGGTCCATCAGTGTCGCGGTAGGAACGCCGTTCACGTACGACGACGCAATCAGGAGGTGCGGCAGTAGTCGGACGGCGTGGGATTTCCTCCAGATCCTCTATCTATCGGCATCGCTGTTTGACAGAGGAACAGGAGCCAGCCCCGAAGGGCGGGACGCGCGGCGTACGGCTGCGCTGCGATCCTTGGACAGTAGCTCAAGGATTTCCGGGTACTCGTGGTCGATGCCGAGATCGTGCAGACACTGTCCGACGGTTGCATGGACACCGCGGTCTTCGTCGCGGGCGAGGATCAACCCGATTTCCGGTTCGCGGTGGGGGTCACGGGCCCAGAGAACGACGGCGGCTTTGCGTGAGTCGGGTTCGCTTTGATGCATCAATTCAATGACCAGGTCTGTCGTCTCGATGCCGACGGCAAATGCGGTGCGCGCGCGAATTTCGGCGACGGAGGGGCTTTGCGCAGGGCGGCTCATGTCGTTCCGCAATCGGGTTCGGACGGCTTGCACTTTGTCCGGCGTGTTGGCGAGCGCGGCGCAGGTCCACAGGAGCTCGGGCCCGAGTGTGTTGATCGACTTCACCCTGAAGTTACTCAGGGGTGATTCGAGCGGTGCCCCCATGCGTCCAAGGGGGTGTTCACCAGGGTTGTCGTAGGTGGCCAGAAGCCGCGTCCATAAGTCTTCGCAGGCCTGTTCCGAGAGGCACTTCTCCAGAACCCTGATGGCGATGGCAGCATCGGCTCGCTCTTCAGCGGTGGCATGGGGTCGTCGACGCGTTGGATCAGGTTAGCGACATACGCCTTCTTGATTTCCTCCAGCTTAGTGTCCGGAGAACCATTAGCGGAGCTGTCATTTAGCGCACTCGCGAGTCTTTCGGCGGCGAGCGTGCAACTTCTACCGTTGACGTGGGAGTTGCGCGGAACCCCGACGGGTTCGGCGATAAATTTGGTGGCCAGTTCGATCGCCCTGTCCCGGACTGTGGACGTGCCATTTCCCCATCCAGGTGTAGGTCCTCGCCGGAACGTGTCGGTCGGGCACGGGTTGAACGACGAGTATGGTGACGTGCGCGTCCGACCGATCTCTCCTGTTTCGTTTCGTTGGTTACTGCCCGTAGGCGCCGGACGGTCGTCCGCTCGGCTTTGCGAAGGCCGCTGGACCTGCCGGTCCCGGGCTCAGAATCCGGTCCGACGATCGGTTGGTGATCGGGGCGCTGTGTTCTCCCTGGGGCGGGACATGTTGTCTGCCGAGGTCGGCATGCAATTTCGGGATGCTCGCTGACGTCACCCACGCAGTGGTTGGATGGTGATGCCACCATGGATTGGTGCGCCGACAGGACCACGAATGGCCGGGCGAGACTCAGGTTGCCGGTGGTCCGCGCCTTTGGCACGCGAAGGGGGCGATTCCTGCACGGCTGCGGCATCGTGAGTTCAAAGCATGCTATTGCGTATTGTCCGAACTAGCCACGGTGCGTGTTTGTGTACGAACCCACGAGCTTAGGAGGTGGGATGAACACACTTGAAGATGATTATTCCTCGAGCGTTGCTCATCTGTTCCATGGCATTGTCGACCAGTCCGTCGCGGGGATCTATCTCATCCAGGACGGAACGATGCGATATGTCAACCATCGGTTTGCGGAGTTCTTCGGGACCACCCCCGAGCGGTTCATGGGGCGGCCGCTTGCCGATGTTGCACCGCCCCTGCAACGGGAGAGTCTCGTGTTGCAGTACGAGCGACGTATTCGTGGTGAGGACATGCCGTACTTCACGATCCGTACCAAGGTCCGCGACAAGGGCATGCGTCTGATCGAACTGCACGGCAACCGCGTGGAGTATCGGGGCCGGCCTGCGGTGGTGGGCATCGCCATCGATATCACCGAGCGGGAGGAGGCGAATGCCGAACTGATCGAATCCCGTGCTCAGTTGCGTGAGTTGATGTCCACGATCGAGACGATTCAGGATGTCGAGCGGACCCGGATCGCTTTGGAGTTGCACGACGACATCGGCGGTTTGCTGACGGCTCTGAAGTTTGATGTTGCGCGGATCAAGCGGCGCCTCGAACGTATGCACGGTGCACTCTCGATCGAGAGTCTCGACGAGTTGTCGGGACTGGCGGAAGGAATCAACGGTATTGCGCAGGAGGCGATCTCTTCTGTTCGGCGAATCTCCGAGGAGTTGCGTCCCAGTGCTATTGCGGAAGTCGGTCTCTATGCCGCAATTCGTGATCACGTCGAAAAGTTCAGTGGCCGTTTCGGAATCGATGTCAGGCTTGAGTTGCCTGCTGATGTATCGGCGGGTGAGTCGACGGCGGAGCTGGATCTGTACAGAATGATTCAGGAGGCGCTGACCAATGTTGCTCGTCACGCCTCGGCCGACTCCGTGGCGATCGAGCTCCGGCGCGCTGCGGATACGCTGATATTGGTGATCGAAGACAATGGGCGCGGGTACCAGGGCGCCGGCGACACGGGTTCCGGCCTCGGACTTGTGGGTCTGCGTGAGCGAGTCCGCCGACTCGGCGGTCGGGTAGATATCGGCAACGGCGCCGGTGGTGGGGCTCGTATCGAGGTGCGAGTGCCGTGGCGTTTCGAGGGATGAGGCTGAGGGTTTAACGACTTCTTTCAGTCGATGAGTCGATTGCGCATCGCGTACTGGACCAACGCCGCGTTCCCTTCGAGGCCCATCTTTTTCAGTAGCCGCGCTCGGTATGTGCTGACGGTTTTGATGCTGACATGCATTTCCTGGGCGATGGATGTCAGGCTCACGCCGCTTGCGATCTTGATCATCACTGCGTACTCGCGTTCGGACAGTTTCAGGTGGCGGTCTTCGCCGTGCAGCGAGTCGAGATTCTCGAGCATCTGTTCGGCGATCTCAGGAGTGACGTACCGACCGCCGTTGGCGACCTTGTGGATCGCTTCGAGCAGGATCTCGGCATCCATGTCTTTGGAGACGTATCCCTTGGCTCCCGCTTCGAAGGCACGCAAGGCGTACTGCTTGGCCGAGTACATGCTCAGCACGATCACCGGCATGTGCGGCGCGAGGGTCTGAAACGAGGGGAGGAGTTCCAGACCGCTGCGAACGGGCAGGTTGACGTCGAGCAACACCACGTCGAAGCGCCGTTCGCGGATCAGCTTCAACGCCGTCGCTCCGTCCTCCGCCTCGGTGACCGAGCCGATGTCGCGGTCCTCTTCGAGCAAACGTACGAGGCCTGCTCGGAAGATGGTGTGGTCGTCGACCAACAGTAGATCGAACAATGGTGAACCTTTCCCGGTGTGGTCGTGACCATCGTTGCATCTGCCCTTGTCCGGCAGGTGCTTGTCGGATTTTTCTGACACCAACCGACGCGCTTGTCCGACTTACATTCGGCTGCTCGATTCCCAGAATGACATCAGTTCGAGTTGCATATGGAAGGCGGCACCGTATGACCTACACACCACCGATCAGGGAAATGCAGTTCGTTCTGCACGACGTGCTCGACGCGTCGACGATTCTGGGCGAAGCGGGTTACGACATCGACCGCGACACGATCGACGGTGTCCTCGAAGGCGCCGGCGAAGTCTGCAGCCGGGTCATCGCCCCTCTCAATTCGTCCGGCGATCGGCAAGGGTGTCGACACGACGGCACGACAGTCGTCACACCCAACGGATTCAAAGAGGCTTACTCGGTGTTCGTCGCGGGCGGGTGGCCGGCCATCGACTGCGACGAACAACACGGCGGTGGCGGAATGCCGTCGACGGTCGGCTCGCTCGTCAAAGAGATGCTCGCCGCCTCGAATCCGGCATGGGCGCTGTACACCAGCTTGTCGTCGGGCGCATACCGCTGCTTGAACGCCAACGCATCCGATGAGCTGAAAAACTGGTATCTCCCGAAACTCGCGTCCGGCCGGTGGACGGGCACCATGTGCCTGACCGAACCGCACTGCGGCACAGATCTCGGTCTGCTCACAACCCGCGCCGTGCCCACCGGCGACGGGGCGTACCGCATCTCGGGAACCAAGATCTTCATCACGTCCGGCGATCACGACCTCGCCGAGAACATTGTGCACCTCGTCCTGGCCCGCACACCCGACGCACCCGCGGGGACGAGAGGCATCAGCCTGTTCGTCGTGTCCAAGAACGAGATCACGAAGGACGGCGCCGTCGGTGAGCGCAACGGCGTGTACTGCGATGCCATCGAGACCAAGATGGGCATCCACGGCAGCGCAACCTGCGTCATACGCTTCGACAACGCGGTGGGACATCTTGTCGGTGAGGTCGATCGAGGTCTCGCGGCAATGTTCGTGATGATGAACAGCGCCCGGCTCGGCACCGGCGTGCAGGCCCTCGGCATCAGCGAAGCCGCACATCAGAAGTCGATGACCTATGCGCGTGAGCGCGTGCAATCTCGGGCACCGGAATCACTACGTCAACCGTGCAGGCCTGCCGACCCGATCATCGACCAACCGGATGTGCGCCGCATGCTGCTCACCCAGAAAGCATGGGTGGGCGGAGGCCGGCTGTTTCTGTACTGGCTCGCCCTGCAGAGCGACCTGAGAAAATCGGCGCCAGATCCGGGCCGACGTGAACGCGCCGACGACCTGCTCTCGTTGCTGACGCCGGTAGCGAAGGCGTTCGGTTCGGATCGGTCGGTCGAGGTTGCGTCGTTGGCGATGCAGATTCACGGCGGCGCGGGATACATCTCGGATTACGGCGTCGAGCAGGCCCTTCGTGACGCACGGATCCTGCCGATCTACGAGGGAACGAATGGTGTCCAATCCAACGACCTTCTCTCCCGAAAGGTGATCGGCGACAAGGGCCGGCGACTGAACATGCTGTTGGGCCTGGTGCGCAGCTTCGGGCAGAGAATCGACGGAAACGAGGACATGAAGATGTTCCGGACACCGCTCGAGACGCTCGGCGACGACATCGAGATTCTCGCCGCAGACCTGATGCGCTGGACAGAAAGTGACGACCTTCGTGTCGGCACCAGCGCCGTCGAATTTCTCGACCTCATCGGCCACTATGTGTACGCATTCTTCTGGGCGCAGGCCGCCGAACGTGTCCTCGCCGCTGGGGACGAGGCCACACAGTTTCAACGACAGCAGCTCGCCGTCGCCCGATTCTTCTTCGACCGGTTGTTGCCGAACACCTCGTCGATACTCCTGCGAGCGCGGTCGTCCTCGGCCGCACTCATGGACAGCGCAGCAATCAGCGCCTGAACAACAGCATCCGCACGCCCGGAAGTCACCGACCGACCACACGAAAGACGCCGCCATGACACGTACCATCACCGACCTGTTCAGCCTCGACGGGCGCACCGCCTTGATCACCGGGGGATCCCGTGGCCTGGGGTTGCAGATCGCCGAAGCTCTCGGCGCGCAAGGCGCTCGGGTGGTGATCAGCTCGCGCAAGGCTGATGCGCTTGAGAGTGCGAATCGGCATCTGTCCGAGCAGGGCATCAAATCCGAGTGGATCGCCGCGGACTGCAGCCGGGAGGACGAAGTGCTCCGCCTGGCGGACGAGACCCTCGACCGTCTCGGTCAGGTCGATATTCTCGTCAACAATGCAGGCGCGACGTGGGGGGCGCCCACCGAGGATCATCCGGTCAACGCGTGGGACAAGGTGATGAACCTCAACGTCCGCTCGGTGTTTTTGCTGTCCCAGCAGATCGGCAAGCGTTCGATGATTCCGGCCGGGTACGGCCGGATCATCAATCTTGCGTCCATTGCCGGTCTCAAGGGCAACGGTCCGAAGTCGACCAAGACCATCGCGTACAACACCAGCAAGGCTGCCGTCATCAACTTCACCCGTGCCCTCGCTGCCGAATGGGCCCCGCACGGCATCAACGTCAACGCCCTGGCACCGGGCTTTTTTCCGTCGGATATGACCCGCGGCACGCTGGAGAACCGGCTCGACACGATCCTCGAACGCGTTCCGCAAGGCCGCATCGGCGACGAGAACGATCTCAAGGGCGCCGCACTGCTGTTCGCCAGCGACGCCGGCAAGCACATCACCGGTCAGATCCTCGCCGTCGACGGGGGCGCGACCGCGATCTGAGCTTCTGCCGCCCACACCACACAACATAGGGAGAGCCATGCGCAGCGACACCAAGCCCGGCGAAGTAACCCTTCGCATCGAAGGTCGAATCGCGATCATCACCGTCGAGAACGAAGCGAAGAAAAACTCGTACTCCCCGGAGATGATGGAGCAACTCAGTGACCATCTGACCACATTCGAAGACGATGACGACCTGTGGGTCGCGGTCTTCTGTTCCGCGGGCAAGGACACCACCGCGGGCCTCGACATGCCCAAGTTCTTCGGCCCCAACGCAACAGCAAAACCGCGAGACCCGGAGAAGGTGGATCCGTTCGGTCTCGGTCGACGCTGCACCAAGCCCGTCATCGCGGTCGTCCAGGGGCTGACGTTCACGGTCGGAATCGAAATGATGCTGGCGGCCGACATCGTGATCGCCGCCGACACCGCACAGTTCCAACAGCTCGAATCGAAGCGGGGCATCGCCCCGATCGGCGGCGCGCACTTCCGATATCTGACACGGACCGGCTGGGGGAACGCGATGTACCACCTGTTCCTGTGTGATCGGTTCGACGCCGATACCGCGCTGCGGATGGGCTTCGTCCAGGAAGTCGTTCCCTTCGGGCGGCAGTTCGATCGCGCCATGGAACTGGCGCTGCAGATCTGCACGAACGCGCCGCTCGGGATCCGGGCGACGAAGATCGGCGCAATGGCCTTCCTCGATGCGGCGGAGCAGGCCGCGATCACCCAGATCCCGGTGATCCGCGAGAAGGTAATGAACTCCGAGGACTGTAAGGAAGGCATCCAGTCGTTCATCGAACGGCGCGAAGCCGTGTTCCAGGGACGATGACAGCCTTCGCAGAAAAGGACTTTCACATGAGTGAGACAACGCAGATCCTCGAGATGTCGCAGACGGTCCGATACGAGGTCCGCGGCGAGGCCGCCGTCATCCGATTGGCCAACCCGCCGGTGAACGGTCTCGGCGACACGATCCGCACCGGACTGGCGAAGGCGATCACCGCGGCCGGAAAGGACGCTGCTGTCCACGGCATCGTCCTTGTCGGCGACGGAAAGGGCTTCTGCGGGGGTGCGGACTTACGCCAGTTCGGGACCCCGGCAGCGGCAACGAAGCCATCCGTCGCGGAGGTCTTCGACCTGATTCAGCATCTCCCGAAGCCGGTGGTGGCCGCCATCCACGGTTTCGCGCTCGGAGGCGGACTGGAACTGGCACTGGTGTGCAACTATCGCATCGCGCAGCGGGACGCGACGATCGGACTACCAGAGGTCAATGTCGGCCTGCTGCCAGGCGCCGGTGGCACGCAACGTCTGCCGCGACTGATCGGCACCGCGCCTGCCCTCGAGATGATCCAGAACGGGCTGACGGTGTCGGCTGCGCGTGCCGCCGAGCTCGGGATTATCGACGCGTGTGTGGATGACGGTGTTCTCGACGCCGCCCTCGAATTCCTGAAGGCGCAGGACTCGGCGCTTCCTGTCATCGACCACCGCCCCCCGGCTAGCCGGGAGGGCGCGGACTTCGACGCCGCTCGTCGCCGCGTGCGTCCGAGTACACGCAACGGAAAAGCACAGCTTGCCGCGATCGCGGCTGTCGAGGCAGCCACGACCCATTCCATCACCGAGGGGCTCGCCCTCGAGCGTGCCGCCTTCATCGAACTGGTCGACAGTCCAGAGGCGAAGGCGCTGCGGCACGTGTTCTTCGCGGAGAAGCAAGCAGCGAAAATTGCCGACATCGATGTCGAGGTCACCCCGCGACCTGTCGAGCGGGTCGCGGTGATCGGTGCCGGCACCATGGGTACCGGTATCGCGATGGCGTTCGCCAACGGCGGATTTGCTGTCGATCTCATCGAACAGAACGCCGAGGCTCTCCAACGCGGTTCGGCCATGATTCGTCGCAACTACGAAGCAAGCGCGGCGAAAGGACGACTGACATCTCGTCAGGTCGAAGATCGCCTGACGTCGATCACGCCGACTCTCGACCTGAATGTCGCCTCGGAGGCGGACCTCGTCATCGAAGCCGTGTTCGAGGACATGAGCGTCAAGAAGAAGGTGTTCGCGCAACTGGACACGATCTGCAAGCCCGGCGCAATCCTCGCATCGAATACGTCGCGACTGAACATCGACGAGATCGCATGGTCGACGTCGCGGCCGCGTGACGTGATAGGCCTGCACTTCTTCAGTCCGGCGAACGTCATGAAGTTGCTCGAGGTGATCCGCGGCGACACCACCGCCGATGACGTGCTGATTACGAGCATGGCGGTGGCGCAGAAGATCGCGAAGGTCCCGGTGGTGTCGGAGGTATGCGACGGGTTCATCGGCAACCGGATGCTGTCCCCGTATCGTCGCGAGGCGGACTTCTTACTCGAAGAAGGCGCGACACCGGAACACATCGATAGTGCGTTACAGAGCTTCGGTCTGGCTATGGGCCCGTTCGCGATGTCCGATCTGGCGGGTCTGGACATCGGTTGGGCTGCGCGCAAGCGCCTTGCACCTACGCGTCCTGCGCATCTGCGGTATTCGCGCATCGCCGATGTCTTGTGTGAGCAGGGCCGATTCGGGCAGAAGACCGGCACCGGTTACTACCGATACGGCGAGGGAAGCCGGACTCCGCGACCGGATCCGGCCGTCGATGAGGTGATCCGACGCTGCGCAGAGGAAGACGGCATCGAACGCCGAGACATCACCGACACCGAGATCATCGACCGGTGCATCCTGGCGCTCGTCAACGAGGGAGCCAAAATCCTCGGAGAAGGCATTGCGCAGCGTGCGTCCGACATCGACGTCGTCTACGTCGACGGCTACGGTTTCCCGGCCTTCCGCGGTGGGCCGATGTACTACGCACAGAGGCTCGGCCTCGACGAAACCCTCCGGCGGATTCAGCAGTTCGCATCCGTCCACGGCGAGTACTGGACGCCGGCACCGCTGCTCGAACAACTCGTCCGGGACGGCAAGAACTCGTTCGACTGAACGAGAACGAAAAACGATGTTCGAGAAGGAGTTCGGTGCCGGTACGTGGTTCGAGGCGTATCGGCACCGTCTTCGTTCAACAGTTGGCGGGTTGTCGGAAGATTCCGACACCAACCGACGCGAAAGTCCTACGGACGTCGACCTCGCCACTGGGAAGAATGCGACATGCAGTGGCTCACATCACACGCCGCTGATGTCGGGGTCATCGTCGTAGGCGGGACGAAGCCGTCCCTCGGTTTGGAAGGAACACAGCCCGTGACCGTCGGAAAAATACAGGAGAACGCGTCGACCGCGGTGACATCGAACGCGTCCCGCACCACCGCGTGGTCGATGACCGCTGTCGTCATTCTGCTCTACATGATCAACTATGCGGACAAGGCCGTCTACGGCATCATCGCCCAACCCCTCGCTCGTGAACTGGGACTGACGTCCACCCAGATCGGCATGGTCGGCAGCCTCTTCTTCCTGGTGTTCACCGTCGGTGGATTCACCTCCGGGCTGCTCAGCCGGTGGCTCGGTCTCCGGTGGGCCTTGCTGGCTCTCGCGGTCATCTGGTCCGCGTCGGTACTGCCGATGGTGCTGTCAGCGACCTTCGCTGTGCTGATCGCCAGCCGGATGGTCCTCGGATTTGCCGAAGGCCCCAGCTCGGCTTTGATGCACACCGCCGTCTACTCCTGGCACGAACCGGCCAAGCGAGGCTTCCCCAGCGCGCTACTTCTCAGTGCCGTGAGCGTCGCGAAGATCATCTTTGCGCCGCTGCTGACCTATCTCACCGTCACCTTCGGATGGCGCGCGGCGCTGATCGCGTTGGCCGTTCTCGGCGCTCTGTGGAGTGTTCTGTGGTTGGCGACGTGGAAGCAGGGCCCACATTTGACGCCGGCCAAGAAGACCGCAGGGGCGCAGGACGACGAAACCTCCGTGCCGTGGACATCGATCTTCCGGACCCCGACGTTCGTCTTCGGCTCCCTGCTGTTCATGGGCTACTACATGCTGCAAACCGTGATCCTCACCTGGCTGCCTTCGTATTTCGAACTGGGACTGGGCTTCTCGGCCCAACAAGCCGGCTCGATGTTCGGCATTCCGAGCCTGTTCGCACTGGCCTACATGCTCACCGTGTCCCGCATCAGTGACCGCATGATTTCCCGCGGTCGAAGCATTCGTCAGGCCCGCGCGGTGCTCGGTGCAACCGGCGTGGTGCTGGGGGCATTGATCCTGGCATTCGTTCCGTACGTCGGCTCACCGATGCTCGTCGTGGTCCTCATCTCCCTCGCCTACGGTTTCGCTTCGGGTGTCGCACCACTGCTCAACACGGCGGTAAGCACGATCTGCCCGCAAAAGCAGCTTGCCGGGACACTGGGTGTGTACATGGCGATCATGGCCATCGGTGGTCTCATCGGTCCCTGGCTCGCCGGTGTCATCGTCGACGGATCCAGCTCTCCTGCCGAAGGGTTTGCCCTTTCGTTCCAGATCACCGGCATCACCGCCGGCGTACTCGCAGTCCTGGCATTGGTATTCATGAGGCCCGATCGCGACCGGGTCCGTGTACTCGGATCGGCTCAACCGCAGCCGTCTGCCTGAACGCGAGACCGTCCACCAGTTAAGGGAAGACAATGACCTCAACTTCAGCAGCAGCGTCGACTCTCCGCGTCGAGGATGTCAGCGACGTTATCCGTGTGCTGACGATCGATCGCACTCGGCGCCGCAACGCCCTCGATCACGCGACCTACGTGGCGCTCGCGAGCGCGATCCGCGCGGCGGACGACGAGCGACACGTTCGAGCCACGATCATTACGGGCGCCGGGGGACACTTCACTGCAGGAAACGACATCGACGACTTCCGCCGCAGCCCACAACCGGAACCCCGCGGGGGCACGTTGTTGTTCACTGCGCTTCTGGAGGCGCGCAAACCGGTTCTGGCCGCTGTGGAGGGATACGCCGTCGGAATCGGCGTGACGATGTTGCTGCACTGCGACCTCGCGTTCGCGGGCGAAAGCGCGCGCTTCAAGCTACCGTTCAGCGCCCTCGGATTGACACCAGAAGGGGCATCGACCTATTTGCTTCCCAGACTCGCCGGCGACAAGGCCGCCGCGGAACTGTTGTTGCTGGGCGAACCGTTCGACGCGGCGACCGCTGCGGCGGCGGGACTGATCAATCGGGTTGTTCCCCCCGGTACGGCTTTGGAAGAAGCGCTCGATCGGGCCTTGGCCCTGGCGATGTTGCCCGCAGGGTCGATCGAAGCCACCAAAGCACTGTTGCGCAGGCATCGCAACGAGGCGGTGCGCACTGCCCTGGCAGACGAGGTGACGGTGTTCGCCGAACGGCTGCGGAGCGAGGACGCGCAGAGGGCGTTCAGCCGCTTCACCGGATCGGCATGAGGCACCGCCTGGACACCGACCGAGCCGACCCGAAGTCCACGGAGATACTGCACATGATCAACGCACAGCACTTGACCTGCGACCACGCTGGACGCAAGTACTCGACTGTCCCCGCGTACTGGACCCCCGCTGATCTGTCGACCCGAGAAAAGATCGAAGAGTATGAACAAATTCCACTTGCGGACCGAGGGCTGCCCTCGAGCGTGTACGAATTCATCCGCAATGGCGCGATGATCGATCCTGATGCGACCGCCTTCACCTACGTTGCGGATGCATCCGATCCCGACTGCGCACTGCACATGACGCACCGCGAAGTGTTGGATCGGATCACTCGGGCCGCGAACCTCTTCTACGAGCTCGGGATTCGCGACGACGATGTCGTCTCGCTCCTGACCGCGAATACACCTGAACCACAGTTCGCGATGTGGGGCGCGCAGACCACGGGCATCGCCAATCCGCTCAATTGGATGCTCGAGCCGGAATTGCTCGGCGAGCTCATCACCGCAGTCGGCGCAAAGGTACTGGTCAGCTACGGCGGAGATGCGACCACGGATCTCTGGCCCAAGATCGACTCGATCCTGAAGTATGCGCCGAACGTAGAGACGGTCATCAGGGCGGGCGGCTCCCGCACCGGCGCCGTGCCAGCCGGCGTTTGTTTCCTCGAACTGGATGATGAACTCGACCGGCACGACGGCGGTGCCCTGACTCACGCACGTCACATCGAATGGAACACCGTCGGCGCGATCTTCGGCACCGGAGGCACCACCGGCGCGCCGAAACTCGCCCGCGTGACCCACGGCGGCCAGATCTACGCGAGCTGGGCCTCGGCAGTGTCACACCAGGTGCCGGTAGGCATTGTCCGTTTCTGTGCCTCACCGATGTTCCACGTCCATGGCATTGCGGTCACCCAACTTACGGCGCTGTCCCTCGGAGGCGTGGCGCTGTTCCCCACATCGGCAGGTTGGCGCGGTCCCGGGGTGGTCGACAACTTCTGGACACTCGCACAGGCTTTCGCTGTGGACAGCGTCCCGCTACTGCCCACGATCGCCAACCGGCTCGTGCATCGTCCAGAGGTAGTACCCGCCCACCATCCCGTCCGGAAGGTATCGTGCGGCTCCGCGCCGCTGTCTCCCGAGATCGCGCACCGGTTCCGGAAGCTGACCGGCGTCGCGATCGCCGAAGGCTACGGGCTGACCGAAACCTCCGGCGCAGTCGTCGGCACGCCCGCAGGCACGGACCCGATTCCCGGAATCGTGGGGATGCCCGTGGCCTACACCTCTGCACGGGTGGTTCGGACCACCGGCGACGGACACTATGTGGACTGCGCCATCGATGAACCAGGCACGCTCCTGTTGCGGGGCCCCTCCGTCTTCGCCGGCTACCTCGACACCGAGCAGAACACGGGTGTGCTGCTCGACGGCGGCTGGCTCGACACTGGCGACCTCGCCAGCATGGACGAGCGGGGATTCCTCCGCATCACAGGACGTTCGAAGGACGTCATCATCCGCGGTGGACACAATATCGACCCGGCCCCCGTCGAAGACGTGTTGTTCCGCCACCCAGGTGTAGGCGACGCATCGGTGGTCGGTATGCCGGACCCGGACGCCGGAGAGGTACCGGTCGCGTACATTGTCGCCGGCGACGCCATCGAGATCGATGTGGCCGAGCTCGCTCAGCACGTACGCGAGCGCCTCCGGGAACGCGCAGCCATCCCGAAGAACTACTTCGTCATCGACGACCTGCCGAAGTCCGCGGTCGGGAAGATCCTGAAGAACCGGCTGCGAGTGGACGCGACCGAACGTGCCTTCGCCGGACTCCTCGACGAGATGGGACTGATCGGCCGATACGACCTGCTGGTCGTCGACGGCGGTGCGTCCGGAGTCGAGGTGATCGTGCACCTACACGATACCGACCCCGCCGTCTATGCCCGGGTCGCTACAGCACTGTCCTCGATGACCGTCCGCCACCGCATCGATGTACGCGGATAACCGCGAGATCACCTCTCTATCAGCGGTGTCCTCACACCCCTAACGAAAGCCGAATCTCATGTCCACGCTGACTCTGGACGTCTATACGAGTCCACAACGCGAACTGCCTGGCGGCGGATGGTTCTCACCGACCACCACCACGTTGATCGTCGGTCCGACCGAGGCGATTCTCGTCGACACGGGCTACACCCTCGACGACGTACAAGAGATCGCACGCCGTATCGACGAGTTCGGTCGGGCTCTGACGATGATCTATATCACTCACGCTCACGCCGATCACTATTTCGGTCTCCAGTGGCTCCAAGATCGGTATCCGCATGCCCGCGCAGTCGCTACGCCCGCCGTGGCCGAGGCCATCCGCAGCGGTCTGGACGCCCATCGAGAGCAGTGGCAATCGATGTTCGGCGATAGTGCACTGGACAACACGGCTGTACCTGACACACTCGACGGCCCCGTTCTGAGAGTCGACGACGAAGAAGTACGCATTCTCGCCGTCGGCCAGGGCGACATCGCGCACAACACGGCCGTGTACATTCCCACGCTCGAGGCAGTGATCGTAGGCGATATCGCCTATAACGGAATCAATCCCTTCCTCGCCGCGTCAGACCCGCACGAGTGGCCCCAGTGGATCGCCAGTCTCGATGCCATCTCCGAGTTGAAGCCCCGAATCGTGGTAGCCGGTCACAAACGTCCAGATCTTCCCAACGACGATGTCACCGCACAAATCGGTGGAACGCGCTCCTACATAAGGGAATTTTCCGAAGCAGTCGACAGGTGTGACAGCGCCCGTGACGTCGTTATGCACATGAACTCGCTCTTCCCTGAACATGGCAATCCCAGCGCCCTCATCAGCTCGGCCAAGGCCGCAATCAAGAGAAAGAAGCACATCCATGCCTGAAGCAGTCATCGTCTCGACCGCCCGATCGCCTATCGGACGCGCCGTCAAGGGGTCGTTGAAGGACATTCGTCCCGACGATTTGACCGCCCAGATGGTCACGGCCACATTGGAGAAGATTCCGGCACTGGCTCCTGCCGACATCGACGATCTGATCCTCGGCTGCGGACAGCCCGCAGGTGAATCCGGATACAACATGGCCCGCGTGGTCTCGGTCCTTGCCGGTCTCGGAGACGTCCCCGGTACCACGGTCAACCGCTACTGTTCGTCGAGCCTGCAGACCACCCGCATGGCGTTCCACGCGATCAAAGCGGGAGAGGGGGAGGTCTTCATCTCCGCAGGCGTGGAATCGGTGAGCAGATCTACCGCCTCGGGACGCTCCGATGGACTGCCCGATACCAGGAATCCCCGATTCGAGGCCGCACTCGCACGGTCGGAATCCCGAGCACAAGGTCACGCCGATCTCTGGCACGATCCGCGCGAAGACGGCTTGCTTCCCGATGTCTACATCCAGATGGGGCAGACCGCCGAGAACGTCGCGCAGCTCAAGGGGATCAGCCGTGCCGAGCAGGACGAATTCGCCGTCCGGTCCCAGAACCTCACCGAGAAGTCCCAGGCCAACGGATTTTGGGAACGCGAGATCATCCCGGTGCGCTTGGCCGACGGGACGGTGATGAGCCAGGACGACGGCCCCAGGCCGGGTACCACTCTCGAAGCCGTCGCGAAGCTGCGACCGGTGTTCCGGCCGGACGGAACCGTCACGGCGGGCAATGCCTGCCCGCTCAACGACGGCGCTGCGGCTCTGGTGATCATGAGCGAGACGAAGGCTGCAGAACTCGGCCTGACCCCGCTGGCCCGGATCGTCTCCACCGGCGTGTCCGGACTCTCGCCGGAGATCATGGGGCTCGGCCCCATCGAGGCGTCCCGTAAGGCACTGGCTTTGGCCGGAATGACCATCGACGATATCGACCTGGTCGAGATCAACGAGGCGTTCGCCGCGCAGGTGATCCCGTCCGCGCGGGAACTGGGGATCGACTTCGACAAGCTGAACGTCAATGGCGGCGGCATCGCGGTCGGACACCCGTTCGGGATGACCGGTGCACGCATTGCGACAACTTTGATCAACTCGCTGCAATTCCACGACAAGCAGTTCGGACTCGAAACCATGTGTGTAGGTGGCGGCCAGGGGATGGCGATGATCATCGAGCGTCTGTCCTGACGGCCCTGCTGTGCAGGTGAATCGGTGCATCCAGCGGCGAAGCGTTCCCGCAGGTAGGTTTCGTGCCCCGTGACCAGTGTCTCTCCGGCCATCCGGCCGGTGGCCCACAACTCGCGATTGTCGGAGGCGTTGACGAGACGACGCACGGTCCTGCGATTGAGATTCACTGCCTAGCAATTCCCGAAATCGACATTCCCTGGGTATGCAGTTCATGTACGGCGGCGTGGCGTTCGCAGGTCCGGACCACCAATCTGCCGTCGGGCGCCTCGGCGATGACCGCGTCGTCGCCGAGGCGGTCGGTCGGCGCAGAGAGTTCTTTTCTGTGCCGGATCACGGTCTTCTCCACGACGCCGATCAGGCCCAGCCACAGGTGCCATCGGTCGGCGACCTGTGCCGCATCCGGCGCCCCGATCCGCACCGCATCGGCGTAGGCGCCGGCCCGGTCCCGGCACACGATCTCGGCCCCGGGATGTGCCCGCAGCCAAGTGGAGACGGTATCGCTGGTTCGGTCGGGCAGCACATCGATCGGCCGGCCCGAGGTCAGATCCACGACGACGGCTGAAGTAGACGTGGTCACGGCGCAGCGCGAAGTCGTCGATCCCCCGGATCGGTGTGGTCTCGATCGGCCGATCCGCGATGAAGCGCGCGACACGCAGCAGCGTGTCCCTGCTGACGTGTATCCCGAGTCGGGCGGCGAGGCGGGCACCGGCGCGGCCGGCCACGGCCAGTCCGATCGCCTCGATCATCGTGTCGAGTACCGTGGTTCGTCGAGCCCAGCGCTGTGTCAGTCCTGGTACCTGCTCGGCGAATGCTGTTGCATTACAGCTGTCGTCGGCACAGAAGAATCTACGGACGACATGCTCGAGGATGACCGGATGCGCGCCTATCGCCGTGTCTGCGGGACGGCGCCGATACCGTGAGTGCACCCGCCTCGACGCAGTGCCGCATGTCGGGCACCGCCCCTCGTGGCCTTGTGGATGGGCCCTGATCGCTGATCGTGGCATCGATCAGGTGAACGGCGTCGATGGTGACGTTCTTCAGGTGCGGCAGGACTGTCAGGGCGCGAGGTCACACCGAGATGATCTCGGTCCGTCGTTGATACTCGCTGATCAGCGGTATGTCGTCGCCGTCGCTGAGTAGGCCCGGGGCGCGGTGACGGGATTGCTCCCACTCCGTTTCCCCGGACCTCTCGCCGAACCCGCCGTGCGCCTCTCAACGCAACGGGCTCTCCACGGTCTCTGCCATCAGACTGTCCGCAGGGTCGTCCATCGGTTGGGGATCGTGTTGCCGCGCCATCGATAACGGGTGACCGCCACGCTGGCCATGTCGAACAACACGGTCCCGTCCGCCGCCGTGATAGGCAACCACCGCCCATCACGGGTGGTGTATCGGCGACGAATATCTTTCCACCCCCAGCGATGCCGGGTCTGCAGCATCCGAATCACCCGCTGCCACACAAAGTGTTGCAGCGCGGTGAACCGGTCTTTTGCCACGGCATGCTTGAAGTAGTTGGACCAGCCGCGCAGAATCTGGTTGAGCCGCACGATCACGTACTCCAGACTCAACTGCGACTGCCGATGGGTCAGGGCACGGACTTTCGCCTTCAACGACCGGATGGGCCGGTCGCCGATGAAGGTGTAGACGAACCACTTGTCCGAGCCTCGCTTGCGACGCCACCGGATGTGGAATCCCAAGAAATCGACCCCGTCGCTGAGGTGTCGCACCCGGGTTTTCTCCGGCGAGAGCCGCAGACCCATCGGTGCGAGAACCTCGCCGACCTGTTCACGCATCGCCTTCGTGTCGTCTTCGGTCCCATGGACGAGGACGACAAAGTCATCGGCATAGCGGATGAGCCGCCACGTCGGTGACCCCTTGCGGCGACGGTATGCCCGCTTGCCCTCGGTGGACATCGTGCCGCCCGGCTTCCACGGCGCCATCACATGCTCGTCGAGCACGCTCAACGCAATGTTGGCCAACAACGGCGACAGGATGCCACCTTGGGGCGTGCCGGTCGTGGTGTCCCGTCGATCGCCGAGTTCGGTGAGAACCCCGGCCTTGAGGAACGCCTTGACCAGCGCCAGGACCCGTTTGTCCTTGATCCGCAACCGGACACGATCCATCAATGCGACATGCTCGATCCGATCGAAGCACGCCTCGATGTCCGCATCCAGCACCCAGCGGTAACCGCGGGTGCCGTAGTAATGGATCTCGGCGATCGCGTCCTGCGCCCTCCGGTGGGGCCGGAACCCGAACGAGACCGGCTCGAAGTCGGCCTCGAGGATCGGTTCCAGCACCAACTTGAGCGCGGCCTGAACAACCCGGTCTGCCACCGTCGGTATCCCGAGACGGCGCACCTTCCCCGACCCACCCGGCTTGGGAATCGTTCTCTCCCGCACCGGCAACGGCCGAAACGAACCATCCTTCAGGCTGGTTCGTAGGTCATTCAGAAACCCCGGAGCCCCGACATATTCCTCGACGTCGGCGACAGTCATGCCGTCCACGCCGGGAGCCTTTGCTCCACGGTTGCCCGCGACCCGGTCGAACGCCACGATCAGCGTCGCTGGGTCGTGCACAAGATTGAACAGGTCGTCGAACCGGCGGCCGGGATCGGCCACCGCCCAACGGTGAAGTTTGGCCTGTATCTCCGATACCCGTCGGCGCGGTCCCATCGGGTCCGCCTCCAAAGTGGCGTCACCGTTCGGTGGCGCATCTTTCGGCATTACAGTCTCCGCCTTTCTCGAAACCGCTGCCGCCCTTCGCCATGTGACCGGCTTTCCCGGCCTCGGACTACTACGGCGGCTCCGCCCCACCTGACACGTTCGACGGTCGATGCGTCTATCCCGGCCCCGGCGAGCCGGCTGCCCGCAAGGCCGGGAGCCGTGACGGGCGGTTCCCGTGTTCACTGTGATTCGCTCGACGAAGGAGGAGCCCAACTGTGTCCCTGCGGCATCGCCACGAGTACGCCGTAGACCTTCCTCGTGGCCTCCCGGCCGACTTTCGTAAACCAACCCAGGAGTTCCCCGCCGATCTCGACGGGTGCGCACCGCGTCCTGCCCTGATCCGCCAGGTTCGAGCAGGTGGCCCATTGAGGGACGTAACAACGCTGGTTCCTCGCGTACTCCTCTCCGTCTCGCTTGCCGGACCCGCGCCATCTGGCAGTGCTGGCCACGTCCCGGCGTTGTCAGGGCTGCTCCTACCCTCTCCGGCATCACCCGGATCAGGCTGCCCTCAGCTCCACCGACCTGCTACGACAGGCCGGCGGTGAAGGTCTCTCACCTCCACTCGAATCACAGCGCCTCACGGCGCAAACGGAAAGTGCGCCAGATCCAGGATCAAAGAGCGCCATCACTATCGGTACTGCGCGAGTCGGGTCGAGCAACACCGCACCTGACGGGCCACCCGAAAGTCTCCACAGCACCACTCCATTGGGTCTTTGATGAGCGTCCGTCACGCAAAGTGGGTCAGAGCCTGAAGACTGATTCCCAGACGGCAATCGAAAACTGACCCCTCAGAGATGATGCCCTCAGTCGAGGTCAGGAGGAAGCGGATGTTCTCTGTGGAGGACTGAGCCGAGATCTGGCTACTGTGCCGGGCCGAAGCAATGCCGATTGAAGCGATCGCCAGGACGATGGGATGTTCGAAGAACACCGCCAAGCAGGCGCTGGGATCGGCCGGACCCCGAGATATCGGTGGGCTCCGAAAGGCTTACTTGTCGACGAGGTCGAACCCCGCATAAGGGAACTGTTGACGATGCCGGTCACGGCCATTGCCGAACGGCTTGGCTGGCGGCATTCGATCCGCGTCCTGCGCGATCGCGTGCGTGAACTGCGTTCGGTGTATCTGCCACTGGATCCGGTCTCGCGCACCACCTATCAGCCCGGCGAAGCGGGCAGTGCGATCTGTGGTTCCCTGATACGGACGTGCCTTCTCGCCAGCGCTGGTCTTGGTCAGAATTTTCGATTCCTAGCAGGTCATCTGTCGGGGAGGTCCGCCCTCCCTGATCTACGGGTTCTGATCATTGCTCCCTGTCCGTTCCCCATCGGCTCTTCCATCTCGGGAGCTCGGCTCCTATCGTGGAACGATGGACACCACCTCCGCTCTGGAGGACAAGGTCGCGCTGGTCACCGGTGCAGCCCACGGAATCGGTGCACACACAGCGCGGGCCCTTGCCCGTCGCAATGTCCGGCTCGTGCTGGTGGATCGGGATGCCCAACCACTGCAGGAGCTCGCCTCCGAACTCGGATCCCAGATCGCGGTGGCGGCGGTCGCCGACGTCCGGGACCTGCAAGCCCTCGAGAAAGCGGTTGCTGCCGGCGTGAACCGCTTCGGCGGCATCGACCTGGTGCTGGCCAATGCAGGAATGGGCTGTTACGGCTCGGTGGCGCACATCGACCCGACCACGTTCGCGCGAGTCATCGAGGTCAACCTCATCGGTGTCTTCCACACCGTCCGGGCCGCGCTACCGACGCTCGTCGACCGTCGGGGTTACGTCCTGATCGTCTCGTCGATGGCGGCGTTCCTGCCCGGCCCAGGACTGTCTGCCTACGCTGCCAGCAAGGCAGGAGTCGAACATTTCGCCAGCTCTCTCCGCCTCGAACTGATGTCGCAGGGAGTCGACGTCGGATCGGCGCACATGACCTGGATCGACACCCCCTTACTTCGGGACGCCCACGCGGACCTACCAGCCTTCGCCGACATGCTGGCAACGCTGCCCGGCCCGCTCAGGAAGACCCTGCCCGTCGAGGTGTGCGCGGACGCATTCGTCGAAGCATTGGCGACACGTAAACGGCGGGTCTACGTCCCGAAGTGGGCGATGGCATTGGCCTGGCTCAAACCGGTCCTGACAATGCCGCTCGTGGAGCGTGTGAACGCGAAACGCAGCGGCCTGGGGTCCGGTTCGGAGTCGTTTCTCGAAGCGGCGGATCGGCAGGTGGCCGAACTCGGCCGCAGCACCAGCGCCCGCACCGTTCCGGCACCGCCCGCCGGATAGTCGTCGTCGCAACGACATCCGGCCCGCACCCGGAAATCCATGCCCTGTACCAGCCTCGATTCGTACCGCAGGCTCTCGACGCGGACTCGAGGTCGAGACGCGTGACATCACCGGCGGGGACCGGTGGGTGTTCATCGAATAGAACTGGATCGTGGCCTCTGAGGATTCGGCCACAGGGGAGCCCGTCGGCGCCGACGGGGAAATCGACCCGCTATCTGTTCGGCAGCACTCTCTGGGACACACTGTGCACCGGATAGCGCGGGGTGTGGACGGTTCGGCTGCAGGCCGAGGCTGGTGGAGTGGGGAGCCGGGGTGTACGGAGTGTGGAGGAGCCGGGAGCATTTTCGGTGCCTGGATCGAGTCCGGCTGCGACGTCGGTTGATGTGCACGCTCTCGCCGATGCCGCGCGCCGGAGGTGCGAGGCTGGTCGGGGTCCGGCGCCGGTGATCGCCGAACTCGTTGCCGGCGTGTGGCAGTTGGTGTTCTTCGCCGAGGCGGACCGGTTGCGGGAGATCACCCGGGTGCAGGGCCGAAAGTACGAGGGGGTGCGCGCGGGCAGGTTGCGGTGGTCGTCGACGATGCGTGCTGTTCCTCCGGTGTCGGAAACCACGGCGCCGAGACGTGATCTCGACGTTTCTGAGGTTCGGACCGGGCTGGAGCTGTGGTGAGCTGAGCCGGGAGGGTCGTACCAGCCCGTTTAGCGTTCTGATCTGTACCGTTCGGTGATGAGCACCGACCATGCGTACGAGGTCTACACCCTCGAACTCGGCCCCTACGACAGCCTCGCCGAGCTGCACGGCGAACTGTCCAACCACGCAGGCACCTTCGCCAACGAAGTGTCCGTGACCGCGGGCGCCGTCGTGATCTCGATTTCGCATTCGGTCATCGAGGTCGACGGACGGTGGTGGGCCTCGGTTGTCACCACGACCGACGAAGGCGTCGATCCCTGACCGCGGTGTTGTCGACCTGTACCCCATATGGGCTATGAGCAGTTATAGGGGGCTGTACCGTCCCGCGTCCCCAGAGCGGTCGAGCGCCGAGGATCCGATGTCCGGGGCCGGTGCTGTCTGCATCGGATGGTCCTTCACCTCAAGGTGCCGGCACCCAGGGTGTGTCGCCTGCGCGTTGCCATTCGACGGGTGCGCCGCAGGTGCGGACCAGGCGCGGGTCGAGCCAGAAAGTAGCGTCGGGATCCCATCCGGCCAGGACACTCGCCCCGATGTGCGTGGTCAACGGGAGCGCCAGACCGGGTGTGGTGAGATACCCGAGAACGGTCAGGTGCACCGCGTCGTAGTCGACGCTCACCGCTGCCCAGTCCGGCAGGTACCACTGCAGATGCTCGCCGGTGGCCTCGTACCAGTCGGAGCGCCGCGAGGCTGGTACTGCGAGGGGATAGGCGTCGACGAGGTGAGTCCAGGTGTCGGGGCCGGTGATCTCGTAGACCCCCGCCGCGTCATCGACATGCACCGGCCACACCCGGGCGTGCCGACCGTCGGAGTCGTCGTCTTCGGCGAGCAGCAACTCCACCGCACCCAGCTTCTGCCGTGCGCGGCTGGTGACCCGCACTCGGCTCGGGACCGGGGTCGACCACCACTCGCCGCTGATCTGGCGTTCGGGTTCGGCGTCGAGAAGGCGGCGGAACCGATCCTCGTCGTCGAGGACATGCCGCCGCCAGGCGGGGAGGTCGGCGTCCTGGTCCTGGTTGCTCCAGAACGAATCCGACCATTCGTCGGTGGAGGTGTAGCGCTTCTGTACTGCTCGTTGGCATGTCGGAGCCATCGGTGTGCTCCACCACCGGGCGTGCTCGCAGGCCAGCACCGCCTCGACGATCGGGTGCAGGGCCGTGACGATGGCCGGATCGGCGAACCAGAGGTCCTCCTCGTCCGGGGGTTGCCAGTACCGCGCGAAATCCGTTGCCCGGCCCAACGCGTCGAGCACGTCGAGCTCCGGCAACCGGGCGACGGCCTGAGCGTCGACGGCGGCCAGGACGTCGAGGGCATCTGCCTGGGTGAGGGGCTCCAGATAGTTGCTTGCTCGCTCGTCGGTGCTGCACGCATAGCCGAGGTGGGCGGCGAACCGTCGGCCCCGGGGTGCGGCCAACACGTGCCGGGCGGTGTCCATGCCGATGAACCTACCGCGCCGACCACCAGGGAAGACCCTGCCTCGAGGCAGTGAAACGCTAGGGTGCGCTATGCCGGAAATCGCGCGACGGCGGCGCACTCAGCCGCCCCCGCCGCACATCGTCTACCAGGCCCTGATCGACCCCGACCGAGATCCGAGACGTCCGTGGTTGATTCTGCCGCGTGGACGAACAACGCCCCGAGATCATCGAGACGATCGAGCCGCATCTGGTGGTGTGGACCTCGATCTGGCCGTGGCGCCGCGATGCCCGGATCCGGTTCGAGCTCTCCGGATCCCGACGCAGCGACACCACCGTGTGCTGGACACTGACCGTCGACGACCCGATACCGGACGACGAGACGATCATCCGGATGCGCAAGCGCGTGAACGAGCTCATCAACGCGAACCTGCGTTTCACCTTCGGTCAGTAGCTTCGCGCCCCACCTCAAGACCCCGTGCACGGGACTGTGATGGCAACACGCGGGGCCACGATTCGCCGTGGTCTCGGCGAGATCGTGGCAGGCTCGGGATTCGTGTGGACCGCGGACAGTTTCGTTCAGGATGTCTCGGCCGGCGCGTGGGTGCACGATGCGCTATCGCGATTCACGGATGGCCATCGCGGCACCGTGTCGGTGATGTGGCGCCGCCGGTGTTCGAGGCCTACACCCGGGTCTTGCATCCGGCTCATCGGCGGATCGGTCCTGCCGCCGATCAGGTCGAGGCGGTCACCTGGGGTGAGGTGGCGGAGGCGAACGAACGAATCGCGCATCCGTTGATGGAGTGGGACTTCATCACTGCCACTCCGCACCGGGGGCAGGGGCAGCCGGGTTTGTGGGACGAAGGGCCGGCGGTCGGCGAGCTCGACGGTGCGACTGCCCGGGCCTTGATCGCCGTGCTTGCGTCCTTCACGACGACTGCGGACCGGTGCTGGTTCGCGATCTGGGAAGGACACAGCATCCTCGATGATGTGCGTGACCGCGCCGGACGTAGGCAGGCGGGGTGGATGGGAATGTTCCTGATCGGCGGTACGATCACCGCAGGCGGCAGCCGGTTCCGCACCTTGCTTACGCCGAATCTGTGGTGGCCGCAGGACCGCGCGTGGTGCGTGGCGCCGAATATCGACCTGAGGGCCAGCTACGTGGGCGGATCCAGACAGTGTGTCGAGGCGATCCTTGCATCACCCGATCTGGAAGCGTTCGAAGTGGCGGTCGAGATGAGCGTGCAGTGGGACAGCGACAGCATCAACCCGCGCCCGGAACTATTCTGAGCCCGGGCGGGCACTCGGGTTCGCGGAGTGACGCCACCCAGCCTGCGGGAAAGCTGCCGTTTATCACTGAAGCTCACATCGACCTGCCCTGCTTTTGCGCAGGCTTGGGTAGTCACCGCGGTTGTCGGCCGTGAGGTGCGTGCAGGTCTCGACAGTGTCGACGTGGAAGCCGAGCATGTAGGCCGGCACTTTTCGCAGGCACGGTTCCCGCGAGCCGGAAGCGAGCGGTCTTCCACAGCACCGAAATGCTGGTGCCGGTGGTGAGTGGGTCAGCCGATATCGACAGGGACAGGGCTGCCGTTGTCGTCGCGTTGGTAGATGGTGACGGTGACCTCGAGGCCGTTCGAGACGGGGTGGTGGGCGAGGGCGGCGGCGTTGTCGGCGCAGATCGACCTCCGTCCGGCGGTGGAGTAGCAGGAGTCGATGGCTGCCGGCGGGGTGTAGCGGCCACCCAGCTCGTCCTGCCCGCGGGTCCACTGCTCGCGGACGGTCCACCAGCGCTGTAGGGCTTGTTCGTGGGCGAGTGCGCACGGCACTTCGACCCCGACGATGCGCACGCTGGTGTAGTCGGCGGCGGCGAGTTCGGCGAGCAATCGCCGGCCGTGGTCGGGCCAGCGCAGGGTGCCTTCGATGAGCACGTTTTCTTGCCGGTCGGTGCAGATCCGGCGGATCTGATCGATCAACGCGGTCGATTCGTGGTGGACGAGCGCGGCGAGTTCGCGCGGTGCGATCGGATACCTGTCGGCGAGAACATGTTCGAGCAGGTCCTCGTAGATCCCGTCGTCGATGGCCTGGCGGATCAGATGGTCCTTGACCTCATCGGCATCGAGACGTCGATAGTCCTGTAGATCCGCGATCTGCTGGCTGAGCAGGGTGGATTTACCTGCTCCGGGTGGCCCGGCGGTGATCAGCGCCGAGCGTCCCTCCCGCGGAGGCATCGGAGCCGAGTCGAGATACCGGTCGATGACGGTCTTGCGGAACACCTGCCGGCGCACCGAGGTGGCATACAACTGCGTGGTGTTGCGTCGTGAGTCGGTGTTCAGGGGTGCGTCGGGTGCGGACAGCTCGGCGAGTTGCGCGGCGACCGCCTCCCGCGCAGAAGAGGAGAAATCGTTCACGCAGAACGCGCCGCCTGTTCGAGCTTGTCCTTGTTCTTGTCCATCAGCCGGGCGAGTTCGTCCTCGGTGAGCTGGCCGCGGTAGAAGGCCCGTTCGACGTCGTCCCAGCTGCCGGGCTCGTATGCGTCGGTGGCGACACCCTCAGCCTTGGGGACGGTGCCGAAGGTGAAGGTCCAGCCCAGCAGCTGCTCCATCATCTGTTCGGTGCTGATCTGCCCGGCGGTGCGCTGATCGATGATCTCGGCGGGGGTCGGCTCGAGCACTGTGGGGTTCTCGGCGCTTTGGCGCAGCAAGCGGTGCACGGTGGCCTGGGAGACGTCGAGATGCTGTTCGATGGCGCGTTGCCGCATGCCGGCCTTGTGGGCGCGGGCTACGACGCGCAGCAGTGCACGGTTGTTCAGACGTAGCCGGGCGGCGACCTCGTCGAGTTCGGCGGCTGCCTGGTCGCGGGTGATGTCCATGGTGCTCAACTGACCCACCTCCTTTGATTCAGGATGAATCAACTTCAGGATAGCAGGACAGCTCCTATCCGGGTCTTCCATCGTCTCTGGCGAAGAGCCGACTGGTCGACCAGCAGCTGTCCTGGCATGCCCCCGCCGCGCTCCCACCCTCACCACCCTCGTCCCGCACTGTGGGAGCGGGTCTTTGATATCGGTCGCGAGCGATCAGGTGTTGGCCGGGTTTACCAGCTGCTACTGGCAAGGCGTGCGTCGGCGCGCTCGACAATCGTGGTGATCACGGTGTCGATGTTCTCGTGGGGATGCGCGGCGGGCAGGCCGGGGACGACGGGTTCCGACATGACCTCGAGCAGGACCGCGTAGGGTCCGTTGGACCAGCTCACGCGGGAGATACCGAGTGCGGTGTTGATGATCTTCGCGCCGCCGCGTGTGGTGTCGAAGGGAACTCGGATGCCGCTGTCGATCAAAAATCTTTGGTCGTTGCTGGTGTTGTAGTCGGCGGCCTCGCGGGCCGACTCCGGGGTGTTGTGCAGGTCGATTTCGACGATGACGCTGGCGTCGGCGTTGCCGCACGCGTAGGTGGCGAGGACATTCCCGTGCGCGGTCGATTCCGGGGCGTCGGGGGCCTGCTCGGTCCGGTCGCTGAATCCGCCGACGGTCAGGGCGCCGGTGTCGAGCAGGACGCAGGCGTTGTGCACGGGAACCGTCACAGGCGGCGGCGTGTCTGTTGTCTGTGCGGCCACCGGTGGTGTGTCGTCGGGGAAGCGGACTTCGCCCGGGCATCTCTGGGTCCAGTATTCCAGAGGTGTTTTCGTTGTCTCGGTGCCCGGCGGTCCGGCGATCGGGTGGCCGCCGTAGGTGATCCAGCAGGGCCGCTCCTGTCCGTAGATGCTCTCGTCGAACTCAGGGGTCCACTCGACCGTGGTCAGGTCGTAGTCCGCGTCGTTTGCGTAGCCGTAGCAGTAGGCGCTCTTGGTGATCTCGAGGTAGTGCTGTACGCATTGTCGCCGAAGGTCTTCGATCCGCTCGGGGTCCTCGGTGCCAGCGACGAAGCGTACATTCGATTGGCCTCCTTGTTCGTCCTTCGTCACCCCGTGTGCCCGGACCATGGATTCGGTGAAGGTGAGAGGTCCTGGCTGTGGCGCTGCGGTCTCAGGGGTAGTGGTGGGACTCGGGGTAGGAGAAGTAGAAGGCATCGCCTGTATTGACGTTGCGGTGTCGGATCCAGCGGCCTCGTATTCGTCGGGATGGACGGCTACGTCGACGATTCCGGTGACGATGGCGACCAGGAAGGGCACGACAACACCGATCGCTGCTTTTTGTAGCGCGGAACGGTTCCGATCACCGGTCTTGGGTGGGGCCGTTAGGGGCGTGCGGCGTTTGAGCCACGGAGCGACGGCGGAGAAGTAGAGCAGTGCCCACGCGGCAGCGAACAGAGTCACTGCTGGAAGCCATACCGTCGCCGCTTGCGCGACGCTGATGGCCATAATGAAGAAGAAGATGCCGAAGACGGTTCCGATGACGCGAAGCACCGTCCACAACACGGTCAGCGGCTTTCGCGGTGGCTGCGATTGCCCCGGGCGTTGTCCCGGTGCTGATGGCTGATACCACGGAGGTGGTTGGGTCATGGCTGTCCGTTCTCGCCGACTTACTTCGCTCACATCCAAGCTGATGGCATCACAGGTGTCCGAGAGTCGGTCGTGTGCCGCAACGGCCCCCGAACCAGACGTCCAATCCTCCGGGTCACCGACCGTGTGTCGCTTCAGAGCGAAGAACGATTACGTGCGCACCTGTTGCCTGAGGGAGCCATCCGTCCGCACGCCCGTTGGGAAAGCAGAGCATCGCAGCGGTCGTGGCTATCCGTCCAGGTAGCCCACCAGCATCAGGATCTGGACTCTCAGCGGCGGTCGAGACGAATCCCTCGACCTTCTCCGCGCGCGGGTGACGCCGTTGCCGTGGACGACGGCCCTGGCACTGGCCTTCGGCGACCGCGCCGTAGTCGTTCCCACGCGACTGTGGGTGAGGGCGCCCAGATCGGAGCTGGCAGCGGTCTCAGCCCAGCATCTGGTATTGCGCAGCGGGATTCGTCATGGGGTCCGTCTCATTTCCTGGGCGAGGCGTGGAGGTTCTCCGATTTGTGGCGTCGGCCGAGCCACCATGATCCACCGGCCACCGCTAGGAGGAGCACCGTCACGGATCCGAGAGAAATCAGTAGCGTCCGTCGGTCGGAATGCTTGATCTCGCAGTAGTCGTATGCGGAAGCTCCCCGGGACAGGTCCGACATGAGGTCGTTCACGGCAGCCCTGGTTCCAGCTTTGAGGTCGGCTTGGCTGGTTGCTCCCCGGTAGTAAGAGGAGGGATCGTTCGTGGTCGATGCGTATGTCCATGAGTCGGACGACGCGAATACCGTGCCGCAGTTGATCCCGTCGGTTCTCATCGTCTGTGTCATCAGCGGGATGCACACGATGAGGAGTACGGCTGCCAGGATTGCTGATATCCCGGTTACGACGCGGTGGATGGAGAGCACAGAAGACCTCACTGGGGAATGGCGGTTAGGGACGATGCGGTGGGGATAGCAAAGGAAGCCGAGGACTTGCCGCTCCGCCGCTTCAACCTCAAGTCGGTCTTGATGCTCGTTCTGTTACAGCAAGGGGCTTGTCCTACAGGCACTGTCATTCGTTCGGATGACAAGCCAGAGTTGGCTTGTCGACGCACGTACGCAAGCGCGCGCAAATATTCATAGGCCCTATATTCTATCGAGATGGGCCCAATGTGCTGATAGGGCTCATCGAAGGTGGATCTGACGTACCTTCCGTGAAGGTGTTGCCGCGCAGTGCTGTTCGAGGTGAATGGTGAGTTTCTGTAGAAGGTGGAGGTTCGTCCGCCGGTAGATCTGCCGCGTGAGCGTCGTGAGCCGGTTCGCGTAGCTTCCGACCGGACCGGCATTGTGCAACAGCCTCGGACCGGCGGTGACCGCACCGTGGTCGCAGTGAAGTCGGCTGACGAAGGATCGAAGCACAGGTGATCCGGCGGTATCGATAGGGTCTTCATCTGCTCAGGCATGCGCCATCCGGGCAGTATTCCCTGTTGGCAGCGTCGCGAGAGGCGATGATGCGCCGTTGAGCGGAGGCTCTGATGTCGGGGCTTGCTGCTCGTGTACGTCTCCGCGGTAAGTGCGGGCATTCCACAAGTCGTCCTTTTCTGGGCGTCGATGTCCTCAACGGCAAGACCGGATGTAACGAAGAATGTCAGTTCGTCGAAGTGTCGTCCGGTACGAGTAACAGAACGGACGGAACAGTGAACACCAAGATCGCAGCTCTGCCGCTGCCTTTGCCTTTCATCCTGGCTGCCTGTGGGGTGAACGACGCTTCGCGGATGGTGGCCGCTGTTACCGAAGGACCGTTGCTTCGTCTGCCTTTGGAGCGTCCCCGGCCCGCTCTCTGAGCCCGTGTGGGCACATCATCAAGGAGATCGGCTAGGAGTGGACTGTTCCGGTCGCATGACTGGTCACTCGACCGGACGTGGCGGCGGCGAATCGTAGAACCCAGAGGATTGCGCGCGTCGTTAGAGACTCATATGTGGCTGAGGTTCCCTACCTCACACATGAATTCGCAGGAGTGGATCTGTGGCAAAGAAGAACAAGTGGGCGGTCGGGGCGGCAGTAATCGTCGTTCTGGCGATGTTCGGGAGTTGCAATGACGACTCGAGTAGTCCGTCCAGCAAGGCAGCCCGAACTACGACCGTTTAGGTCAAGGATCAAGAGATCTGGACAGGTACCGTGGCGGCTTACCCGAGCAGCTACAGCTTCTCACCGGAGATCCATGTCGATCTTGGCAACGGCAACATCGAGTCCGTAAGGCTTGCGCACATCGGAGAACCCGATTGCGGCAACTCATCAACGTCGGATCAGCGCAGGGCCTTGTTGCGTGGGCGAGTCCAACAGCTCCTACCGCTGGGAGCACGAGTTACGGTCGTCCGTGGTCGGGAACTGGCGGGTACCGATCCCAGATTTACCGACGAAGGCTTCGTATTCGTTGAAGGGGCAGGAACGCCTACAACGACTGGTCCAACCCCTACGTCCTCCTCGATGAGCCCGTCGTCCACCTCGACGATCACCTCCGACCCCACCGGCGCAACCACAAGTGCCGTGATATCAACGGGTGCTTCGTCGGCACCTGGAACGCTCACCGCGAACTCCGAAGAGTTGCTGGTCAACGAGGTTCTACTGGCAGAAGGGCTCGCTGCGCCTGACGATCCCGACATCGACTTGTCGGCAGCTGCAAGTAAGACCCTTGAGCAGCAGTTGTACAGCGGATCGTCGGGTCTCGAGCTCGAACCGAACATCTCGTACTTCGACCGCCTGCTTTCAGCGCACCGGGTCGCGTGGGACGGCAGCGTCGGGTTCATGGCCGACTGTCGAGCGAAGGAAGCAAGAGATCTCATTGACAAACAGCAACGGGAGGAACTGGACCGGATTCGACGCGGTCCTGACGGGGAACTTGGCACCGATGACGACGACACCCGCTTCTGGCGATACGACGAGGACGGGAACCTCTCGATCTATACGCCGAGCGTAGGTAGTGGGAGCGGAGGCGGCGGGGGTGGAGGCGGTCACCGCTGCCGTGGACGCTGGTGCTGACTTTCTTCATCAGTTCACGCACGTCCTCGACGGGACAGTCAGGATGACCACCGTCAACGAGATCACCGGGGACCCATGGCGAATCAGAAATCACGGCGCGATTCGTCGGGAGGCAGCCTGTGGTCTAGTTGCCGGGGAAATCGCCCCGGGCACGCGCGAACAATTCGGGGTGGTCCATCCCATAGGTTTGCGTGGTGCTGCGGGAGCGCTTCAATGGCTGACTTTACCAGTCATCGTCCTGACAGCCGGCGTCGATTGCTGCAGGCCGACCAGTAAGTCGATCGAGCGCTTATGGAAAATTCAGCGCATCGATCCCAAGGGGATGCATACCCCTGGATACGAGGGACAAGAGGAGAATGGATGCGCGCGGGTAGTACAGAATCAACTGGATCAGCAGGCCAATCGCTGGTCAAGCATCAATTCGAGATGTTGGGGTGGGCGGCGTTGCCGAACAACGAGCATGATCTCGGAACCGATTTGTGGCTGAACAGTCGTGACAGGCGATCATTCGACTTGGGTAATTTCGCCGGTGCACAGGTGAAGGCCAGCGCAAATTCCTCGAAGGATTCAAAGTACTTCAAACAGCCAGTGTTCGACGGCGACGCGCTGACCGGATGGTGGTTCTACGAAGAGAAGCAGGACCACTTTCAAGCGTGGATCGACCATTCGGTGCCGCACATGGTCGTCTTGGTCGACTTGTCCGCACAGACGAGTTGGTGGGCGCATATCACGTCGCAGAGTGTCGTGTGGACGGAGAAGGGTGGCAAGGTTTTCGTTCCTTGTACGCAGCGAATTGACGATGACAACGTCGATGCATTGCTTGGGTTTGCTGCATCCCAACGAAAACCCGCGCTGTGGGAGGGGTCAGCGTGGACACAGGACGGAACTCTTGCGGCTCCGGACGAACTGCGCTACGCCATGCTCGCCCCCAGGCTTGTTGCACCGCACCCCAATACCACGCCATCCGATCCCACCCCTGCCCAAGCCATCGCCACCCTTGTACTCATGCGCCTCGATGAGTTTGAGGCCTTCCCGTACCAGAAGCCTGTCTACCCGACCACCGAAGATGCTCGTCGCTCGACGGAGTCGGGGTGGCGCCTGTTTGCTGCATTGAAGGATGCAATCCTTGCCGGTGACCGGAGCCACCTTGATGCAGTGGTCGATGAGTCGGCGAAAAGCACTCGGCTCCGCGACCATGAGCGGTGTATTGCTGTTGTGGCGAGCGCGGCGCTGAAGGTTGAATCGGGCGATCTTGCTGCCGCTGACCGTCTCCTTGAGAACGAAATTGCTCTCGATAAGCAGCGACCCGTCGATCACGCTTGGCTGCTCGTGCAGAGGGCTCGGATTGCGCGAGAACTCGGCGACTTCCGTCTTGCTCGGGACCTTGCTTTCGAAGCGCACTCGGCACGGCAGGTCGCGCCAGACGACCCGACGAGTTCGGCGGTCTCCGCCGCAGCCAGTCAGATCATCTTTTCGTTGTCTCCCTGGGGCCCGGGCGCGCTGCAGTCAATCATCAAGGATTCCGACATCGTGGCCGCATGGTGGCGCAGTCAGCTCATTGGGTGGGGGCTCAGGGACTTTTTCGATCATCAGTTCCGTAACTGGGCTAACGATAATCCTGGCTTTGCCGAGGGAGACACGACGTCGGAAAAGCTGCGCGCAGCTGCTTTGATCAGCGGGTTTACAGGTGACCGCGGAGGCTGGCGACAGACGATGTCGATGCTTGCACGCTACACCCTGGCTACATGTGGCCCGAATGATTTCGAACGGGCAGCCGTAGCGCTCGACACGCTGCGGAATAGCGGCGAGGGCAAGGATGTCGAGGCTGCAGTACTCAAGATGCTGCGTTCTGGACCTGCAGTAGCTGTCCGTGACGTCGTGGCGAGAATCGATCTCGAACAGTGCACTGCAAGTAACACATCGACTACCTTCGCGCTCCTCACGGAAGCAGCAGACGTCATACCGCCAGGCCAGGTGGCAACAGCGGTGAACTGGGTACTACGCACCCTCGAAGATCCCACCCCGGTTGCCCGGCGCACCCGACTGACATACGTCGGCTCCGGTCTAGGAATGGCCCTGTTGAAGCTGCTACGAGCGCTCACTCGAGTGGTCGACGAAACAAGTGTCCGGGACATCATCAACCACATCCTTGCCGCTCCGGTGATCTCGGATCAGGCCCTCGGGGAGCACTACGCCCGAGTAGTCGATGCCACCGCAGGGACGGTGTGGACTCGCGATGACATCGAGCGCGCACGGGCACGCTCCGGCGACCACGAGAGTTTATGGACCGCATTCACCCGCATAGCAGCCGGTATCGATCCCACCGCAGCCCAACAACTCGATAAGCGCGCCGCCGACGGGACGCTCGACGGTCTGGCAGCTCGCAACGACATCACCGGACTGTCCGATGACGTCGCCGAAAAACAAATCACCGGACTTATCGACAAGGTCAACGCTCAACTCGAAGCCGCACGGAAGAGCTCATATGGATGGGGCGGAGTTGATGTCTGCCGCACACTCACGCTGATGAACATGAGCTACCCGCACCTGGCGAAATGGGAACCGATAGTCGAGCTGCTCATCGAACCGATGGCAAGTGGCCACCAGCTCCAGCCCACAATCGTCCTCCTCGCGGCACGTCCGACAACGGTGCCGGCATCGGTCGCCGAATCGCTGATCGAGCCACTCCGGCGCTGGACATCTGCGTCACTTGTACCTACTGCAATGGGTCCTCAAACAGTAGCCGGCCCCGCGTACGAAGCCCTCGAAGCACTGTGTCCTGGCACGCTGACAACGCAAGACATGCTGGCGCTGATGTCGTCCGATCGCGACGAACGGTGTGCATTGGTCCGGATCATCCGAGCACGCCGGAGAGTAGAGGATTTCGGCGTGCTCACCACCCTGCTGCACGATCGTGATGCACTCGTGCGCGGCACTTCGGCACAGGCGATTGCCGACTGGGCCGCTAACGGAGACGCTCTTCCGGACTCGCTTACAACGGTGGCAGAATGCATGACCGATGGGACTGTCGGAATAAAGGTTGATCTGGTTTTGGCCGACACGCCGAGCTTGCTTGGCGAGAAGGCACGATCATGACCGAAACACTCGATCCTATG
>NZ_JBKFBA010000042.1:0-38220 GCF_053345925.1 Rhodococcus sp. C26F | reverse complement strand
GTACACCCCGCAGCGGGGAACCCACCGTGAACTTCGCACCGAACGGATCGGTGACCTCCGCGGTCCGCCCGTACGGCATGTCCACCGGATCGTCCGCGGTACCCCCACCGACCCGGGCCGCGGCGACGACCACGTCGGCATCGACGACCTGGAAGAGCGTGCCCCAGGACGACGCCGAGGCGGACGCATCGCCCACGATGCCGCCGATCTCGTGCCCATCCGGTCTGCGCAGAAAGGTGAAGTCCACGCCGGGCAGGTCGTCATTCCCATCCAGGGTGAAGTCGAACACCGCCGCGTAGAACTCCCGCGCCGGTCCGGGATTCGGGGTCACCAAGTCGTTGCGTAACAACGTGTTCGGCTCGTTCACGAGCTCGCAGCCAACGTGTGCCCGTCCCTGCCACAGGCCGAACTGCGCACCGGACGGATCCCGCACCATCGCCATCCGACCCTGGTCGGCGATGTCCATCGCCTCCGTCAGCAACGTGCCGCCCGCGGCCACGGACCGAGCGACCGTCGCATCGACATCGTCAGTCGCCAGATAGACGTTCCACCAGAACTCGGTCGCGCTCTCATCGAGATTCGGCATCAGCGCGGCAACCTTCTTACCGCCGAGCAGACACATCGTGTACCTGCCGTACTCCTCGGGACCGACGTCGAACTCCCACCCCAAGACCGACCCGTAGAAGGCCATCGCCCGGTCGAGATCCGGGATGCCCAGGTCGATCCAGGTGGGGGTGCCGAGAGGTTGATTCGTCGTGACCGCGCTCATCGCTGCTCCTCCGCCCGGTGGATACCCACTCGACGCTAGCTCGCGGTACCGACATTCGATGGCAGAGCCAGGGGATTCGCTGTCGCGCTTCGCGAACCGACGGCACCTCCCGTTCGGTCCGCATTCGCCACAAGCACATCACAGGATGGCGCACTGCACTCATGACCGCCGAATCACGGTCGAGGCATGACCGTCCGAGCGATTTCCCGGGGGTCGAGCCATGCCGCCCAGCGGGCGGGCTATGGCTTGAGGACCACCTTGATGCAGCCATCTTCCTTCTTCTGGAACTTCTCGTACATCGCCGGCGCCTCATCCAGCGGCGCAGTGTGCGTCTTGAGGTCGAGCACGCCCAGCGGATCCGAGGGATCGTCGACCAGCGGCAGCAAATCCTCGGTCCACCGCCGCACATTGCACTGACCCATACGCAGCTGCAGCTGCTTGTCGAACATCGTCATCATCGGTAGCGGATCCTTCATGCCGCCGTAGACCCCGCTGATCGAAATCGTCCCGCCGCGCCGCACGGCATCGATCGCGGTGTACAGCGCATCGAGCCGATCCACCCCGGCCATCTCCATCGCCTTACGTCCCAGCGGGGACGGCAGCGCACCCACCACCTGGTGGGTCGCCCACGCGATGGGGGAACTGTGGGCTTCCATCCCGACCGCATCGATCACAGCATTCGGGCCACGGCCGCCGGTGAGATCCTTCAACTGCTCGGCCACCTCGCCCGTGGAGTCCAACGTGTGGATGCCATGGCGTTCGGCCATGGTCCGACGCTCTGGAACCGGGTCCACCGCCAACACCTCGTAGCCCAGATGGCGGCCGATCCGGGCAGACATCTGCCCGACCGGTCCCAGGCCCAGCACCGCCAGCGATCCGCCCTGCGGCGGCGCGGCGTACTGCACCGCCTGCCAGGCGGTCGGCAGCACATCCGAAAGGTAGAGGTAGCGTTCGTCCTCCCCGATCTGCGGCACCTTGATCGGTCCATAGTCCGCGTGCGGCACACGCAGGTACTCAGCCTGTCCGCCGGGCACCGAGCCATACAGTCGGGAGTAACCAAGGAACTGGGCATTGTTGTTGTACTCGCGCACCTGGGTGATCTCGCACTGGGACTGCAGACCCTGGGTGCACATCAAGCAGTGGCCACAGGAGACGTTGAAGGGGATCACCACTCGGTCCCCCGCCTTGATGTGGGTGACGGCCGAACCCACCTCCTCCACGATGCCCATCGGCTCGTGACCGATGATGTCACCCTTGTCCATGAACGGGGTGAGCACTTCGTACAGGTGCAGATCCGAACCGCAGATGGCGCTGGAGGTGATCCGCACGATCGCGTCCGTAGGCTCCTGGATCTGCGGGTCCGGGACATTCTCCACGCTCACCGCGCGTTTTCCCTGCCATGTCAGAGCCTTCATGGTCCTCCTTCACAGGGCTGCCGCCCCAAGAACGACAGCGTGCTGATCCGGTGAGTTCCCACGACGCTACGAGCCGAAACGAACGTCGACCCGGGTTGCCGCTGTCTCGCCCAAGGGCTCGACTCGGGTACATATCGCAGAGCCATCGTTGAGATCTCCATTTCCAGGTGGTGGCCGCATCCCAGGCTACGAACGACTCTGACGGTGCAAGTGAAATCCAGGTGGACCGGGCCGGTGTGGACCGTGAGTAGATCGGCCACTACGGCCACCTAGAGCTCGAGAATGTGGCAACGAGCTCGCCTGCAGCCGGTACCCGAGAGGCCGAAGCCAGGGCAGGTCACCGTGCACCTGCGGACCATAGGTGCACGGTGACCTGGTCTAGGCGATCAGGATGCTCACGAGATAGCAGAGGTGACGCGCCCTGCCGGAGAACGAGGGCAGTACAGCGAGCGGCCGTACGAGGTTCTCGTTGTCCCGAGAACTGGCGAAACTACTGGCTGGCCGCAGAATCGCGTCAGGGCGAACCCCGTCCGGGTCAGCGCAGACGTCGCCACCGTCGACGAATGCTTCGAATCGATCCTCGCCGAACGCGGCGTGGCGTTCTCGCAAGCCTCGACGGAGCGCTTCTACAGCAGACCGAGCCTGGCCTTCGTGCCGGTGACCGACATCCCGCCCACCGCGCTGTCCATCGCCTGGCGTACGGATGTCGCGTCGAAGGCCGTGCGCAATTTCATCGACACAGCACGCGCTGTGGCCACGCTCCACATCGTGCCCGGAGCATGGTCCACCCGGCCTCACAACTCGGCCACCGATGTCGCCCACCGCACGACAGGCTGACCCTCATCCGAGATGCGGATCTGACTGGTGGTGGCCCGCGCAGCCGGTCAACCTCGTTGTAGGCCGTGCCGATTCGTGCACTCACCTCTCCAGAGCGCGGCGTAACATTCTGTACTGCTGAGGGTTTTGTCGATTCTGGAGCCGGACGAGGCAGAGCCCGCTCGTGGGTGACGGTTCGCCGACCCGTCGGCCACTGCACCTGGGTTCGCCGCCGCTGGGTGCGGGGCGATATCGGTGGCGGGGTGACTCGAGCAGCTACTCCACGGTCACTGCCCTTCGGCCGAGGAATCCGTCGAGTCCTCTCCTGACGCCTGCGGTGGGAACGGTGGTCGCGAACCAGGCGGCTTCGACAGCGAGTCCTTCGTCGATGGACAGATTGATGCCGCGGGTGACGGAGGCGAGACAAGCATGCACCGCGGTCGGTGCGTGGCGTTCGATGCGGGCCGCCAACTCCAACGCGGCGGCGAGCAACTCGCTGGCCGGGACGACATAGTTGACCAGACCCATCTCGTAGGCGCGGTGGGCATCGACGGCGTCGCCGGTGAGGATCATCTCGAGGGCCCGTTTGCGGCCGATATGACGCGGTAGCCGTTGTGATCCCCCGAACGGCGGTGGAAATCCCAGTGTGATTTCCGGTTTGGCGAAGAGGGCATGGTCGGCGGCGACCGCGAGGTGTGCTGCTTCGACGATTTCACATCCGCCGCCGTAGGCGAGGCCGTTGACGGCGGCGATGATCGGTTTCGGAAATTGTTCGATGCGTTTGGTCAGCCCTTGTCCGCGGGCCACGATCTCCTGCAGGGCGTGGGTAGTGCCGGCGTCGATGCTCTGCGTCAGGCAGGGAATGTCCGCACCGGCGCTGAAGGCCCGGTCGCCGGATCCGGTGAGGATGATCGAGCGGATCGCATCATCAGCGGTGGCGTCGTCCAGCCACGCCGACAGCTCGTCGATGGTGGTGTAATCGAGCGCATTGAGTTTGTGAGGGCGGTCGATGGTGATCACTGCTGTCGATTCTGCGTGGCGCACGTGGATGCTCATACGGTTCCTTCGATCGAATATCGTGAGGCACTGGCGGTGTCGTGGTTACAGGGACAGGGTGTGGCAGGCCGGGTCGTAACGTTGGGTCTGCTGGAATTTGTCTCGCATGCGGTGCAGGAGATGCCAGGGCGTGCGTGCAATGTCGTAGGCGAGTTCGCGAGCGCGATCGAGGACGGGACGGTCGCGGACGATCTCGGTCAGCAACCCGATCGCAAGAGCTTCGTCGGCCTCGACAGTTCGACCGGTGAGGACGAGTTCGCGGGCGCGGGTGGGGCCGACGCATTCGACAAGGGGGCCGTAGACGACGGGAAATCGGCGGTGTTCGGGATGGGAGAAACTCGTGCGCGCCGTGCCGAGGCGGATGTCGGTGAGTACCGCGAGGTCCGCTCCCCCGGCCACGGCGGGTCCGTCGAGTGCGGCGATCACCGGCACCGGGTGCGTAGCGATGGCGGCGTTCATCCGGTCCGAGGATTCCCACAGACCGGTCTCGTCGATCCGGCCGAATTCGGTGAGATCGAATCCTGCGCTGAAGACGTCTCCGCGACCGGTCAGAATCACCACGCGGGCGTCGGTCAAGGCCTCGAAAGCGTGGGCGAGGTCGAGTCGCATCGCGTGCGACAAGGCATTCTTCTTGCCGGGACGGTTCAGGGTCACGAGGGCGACACCATGGTCGTCGAGCTCCGTGGTGTCCACGTCGATGAGAAAACTGTTCATGCTGTCTCCATGGCCAGGTCAAGGGCGGGACACCCCGATAGGGTTGGGTAGTGGGATGGCGCCGGTGTCGAACAGGCGGCGACTGATAGGCGTGGCGATAGCGATGATTTCTTCGACGCCCGTCTGGCCGAGGACGGTCACCGGATCTGCGGCGAGGAAGTCGGTGCGGTCCTCGATGCTGCGTCGCAGCGCTCCCCCGCTCTTGGTGAGCCGGCCGCCGATATCGATCAGGCCGCGGGCACGCAGGCGACGCTCGGAAGCTTCCCATTCCTCGTCGCTCCAGCCGCGGTTGGGTTGCATCATCTCGCGGGTGACCGTGCCGGTCGCGGCATGCGCGACGACCGCGTCGATGCCGCGCAATCCCGCGTGCACGCAGGCAATGACGTGGCCGTCCCCGCGATGTTCACGCAGGACTGTCGCGGCGAGCCACAGTTGAGCGGCGACGTCGTCGGGACGGGGAACCCGCGACCATCCAGCCGCTAATGGACGTCCGGCGAAATGGCACCCGTCGGCAGCCATTTCGAGGTATGAGGCGAGTGTGTCGAGGTCACGTCGGGACACCTCGCGGAGGTGGTCGGCGAGGACGAGGCGCGCGGTGGTGATTCGGGCCTCGAGTACGGTGCCGGGCTCGGCGCAAGCCCAGGCTTCGGGCAGTGCGCGTGCGACGCGGCGGTCGGGGAAGCTGAAGAACATCGATTCGACGGGGGCTGCGGTCATCGCCCCCAGCGGTGCGGCGCGGCCGGCGAAGTACCCCATCCAGTAGCCGCTCATACCGAGATCGAGAGAAATTCGGCGGTGATGCGGGGAGAAGTACGGTGCCGCGTGCAGCGGTTCGATTGCCTCCCACAGGCGTCGAGCCAGTGTCGCTGCCGGTTCTGCCATCCTTTTTCCTCCACTCGGTGGTCGTGCAGGTCCAGCATCGTGCTTGCACCACCAGCCCGGACAGTGCCATTTTTGTCGAGTGGACCAGGACACTGCATGGTGGACAACTGTCGTCTTCGCTACGGACGAACACACCGACCTTCCTCGCTACCTACGAATCGTCACGGCGGTCGAACGAGCCATCGATACCCGCACCGTGACCTACGGTCAGCGCCTCCCTGCCGAACGCACCCTCGCCGCAGCACTGTGCGTCGGCCGCGGAACGGTGGTGCGCGCCTTCGAAGAACTCGTCGAACGCGGAGTCGTCGAACGCATCCACGGGTCGGGCACCTTCATTCGTCCCCGCCGGACCTCCTCTCACGCGGTAGTGCGCCATATCGATTCGTCGACCGAGGACATCGGCGACGTCATCGACCTGTCCAGGCCAGCCCCGTCGGATCCGTCCCACCTTCCTGCCATCGACTGGAGCTTCGACCCAGCGGCTCACGGGGCGGGTGTTCCCGCCCGTGGGCTTCCGGTCCTCCGGCACGCCCTGGCAGCGCACCTCACACGCCTGGGCCTGCCGACCGAAGCGGAGCAGATCGTCGTGACCACCGGAGCAGCAGAAGCACTCGATATAGTGCTGCGAGCGAACTCCGCCGCGAAACGTCCGACCGTGCTCGGCGCACCGTTATGGCCGACGCTGCGCGCAGCCCTCACCGAACACACTGCGACATCGCTGTGCCTGTATCCCGACGCCGGGGGCATCGATCCGGCAGCGATGCGGCGCGCGCTGCGCCGCACCCGTGCTGCGATTGCCTTCGTCGATGTGGTCGAGTCCGGGCCCAGGGGACAAGCTACAGCCTCCTCACGGTTACCACGCCTCGCCGCGGCGATCGAAGACCACACCGCCGTCGTGGTCGAAGACCTGTCCTTTCTTCCGCTCGCCAGGTTGCACGACCCCCGGCTGCAGCCGCTGGCGGCACTGTCCGAACGGGTCACGGCGATCGGGGAGCTCGACCGCGTGTTGTGGGCCGGGTGCGGCATCGGGTGGATCCGACGTCCCGCCCCGGACGCATCCCTGCTCAGCGCATTGCCCCGTATTCCGGCCCCGGCGGTCAGTGCACAGGTCCACGCCGCACGACTGCTCGACGCAGCGAGCCCGCAGTGGTACACCGACCGCTACGACATGCTCGCCGAACGGGTGGTCCTTCTGCGCAGCATGCTGGCGGAGCTGATGCCGAGTTGGACAGCGGAGTCGACGACCGGGGACGGGCTGTGGATCCGCCTGCCGGTCGTGGATGCGTCGACCTTCGCGCATGTCGCCGCGCGCGGCGGAGTCAGAGTGTGTGTCGGGCGCGAGTGTGTCACCGACGGGAGCCTGCGCGAGTACATCCGCATCTCGGCGGCCGCGGACCCTGCTGTGCTCGAGTCTGCGGTGGATCGGCTCGTCGAGGCGTGGGCGACATATACGCGGCGATTGGCGGCCAGTGTGTGAGCTGCCAGTTCATGCGCGGGCGCGGGTGCCCTCCGCGGGGCCGAAGACCACCAGTGTCGCGAGGTCCTCGTCGACGTCGACGAAACGATGGGACAAGCCCGCTGGGACGAACAGCACCGCCCCGGTCGGTGCCGGCACGGTCCCGGTCGGCGTCCACAAGGTCGCGGCACCGGCGGTGACGATGTAGATCTCGTCTTCGGTGTGCGGTTGTTGTCCGTCTACGCCACCGTTCGGAATCGACTAGGTGCCGACGCTCAGATCGGGGCGTCGTAGGTGTTCGACATAGCGAGCAGTGGAGGTGGACTGGAACTGCCCAGCGTCATCGAGTCGCCGCGCGGGTTCGGCGCGCACCGCCCGTCCGGACACGGTGATGCCCTGCCCTCTCTCGCCGATCCGCACGCCGATCTTGCTCGGCCGTCCCATGTCAACGCCTTGGTGCACGACGAACCGGTCTCCCGGCTTCGCCACGCCCAAGTGGCGGAGGTATCCGCCGAGAGCGGCCGCGGCCGATCCGGTCGCAGGGTCCTCCACGATCCCGCCGACGGGAAAGGGGTTGCGACTGTGAAGGCCCCGCCCGGAGTCGAACCAGAACAACTGGGCGGTCATCGCGTCGAGTTCGGTGAGCACGGTCCGCAGCGCGTCGAAGTCGTAATCGAGGCGAGCCAAGCGTTCGCGGGTGCCGACGGCGAGGATCAAGTGTCGAGAGCCCGCGTCGCATACCGCGACGGGGAAGCGAGAATCGAGGTCATCCGGTTCCCATCGCAGCGCTGTCAAGGCTGCCGCGACGATGTCGTCCGGCACGGTGGTGATCGTGGGTGGGACCGATGTGAAGGCCGCGTGCAGACCGTCGGGACGGCGTTCGATCTGCACCGGCACACAGCCTGCGCGGGTCAGCATGACGATGTCGTCCTCGTCGCGGTGTTCAGCGATGGCGATGGCGGTGGCGATGGTGGCGTGGCCGCAGAAGGGCACTTCGACCTCAGGGGAGAAATAGCGCAGGCGATAGGTGTGTGGCGCATCCCCGTCGGTGACGAACGCGGTTTCCGATGCTCCGACATCGCGGGCCACCGTGAGCATCTCGTGCTCCGACATGCCCTGTGCATTGAGGACTACGCCGGCCGGATTGCCTCCCCCGGCATCGACGGCGAACGCTTCGTACAGCTCCACTCGCGCCACTGTGCTCTCTTCCTCCATGTCCGACATTGTTGCCGCTGCGGTTCAGCCGCGAACGAAGGGATCAAGGACCAGGATCGCGATGCCGAAACCGCACATGACGCCACCGGTGACGATGGCAGTCCAGCGCTCCGACCGTGGGCCGAGCGTGCCGATCCGGGCGGCGAGCAGTGCCACCGTCAGGAACCATGCTGCCGCGAAGACCACCAGAAACAGGCAGTGTCCGATCAGGATTCGGTAATCGGCGTCCGGTCCTGCGAACGCCGGTACGACCGTGACGAACACGACCAAGGTCTTCGGATTGGTCATATCCACGAGGAAGCCTCGTCCGAACCGACGTGCAGGTGCCAATATTTGCTCCACCGCAGGGCTTCCCGGAGTTATTTCCTCGGTCTCGGTGGGAGCACGGACAGCGCTGCGCAGGGACGTGAGTCCGACGAAGACCAGATAGAGTCCACCCACGATGCGCAGGGCGTCGAGAGCGGCGGGTGCGGCGACGAGCAGTGCACCGAGTCCGGTGCAGGCGGCGACTGTGAAGACGAGCATGCCGGTGACAGCGCCGAGTGCGATCATGACACCGTCGGTCCGAGAGCGCACGGCCGCATCAGCGATCGCCAGGCTGTCCGGACCAGGGGTCATCACCATGAAGGCGACCGCAATGACGAAAGCGGCGGTCATGACGCATTCTCCCCTTCATCAGCATGTTCCGGTCACAGGCCACCGGCCACGGTGATGGTCGTGGCGGTCAGATACGAGGCGTTCTCTCCGGCCGCGAACAGCACCGCAGCGGCGATCTCGTCCGCCGTGGCGATACGGCCGAGAGGTATCCGTTCGGCGACCCTTCGCGGTCGTTCCGGATCGCCTGCAGCGGCGTGGATGTCCGTGTCGGTAGTGCCGGGTGCGATGCCGACGACACGGATGTCCGGCGCCAGTTCGCGTCCCAGTCCTCGGGTGATTGCCTCGACCGCGGCCTTGGACGCGGCGTAGCCCACATACTCGCCGGGTGCCCCGGTGGTCGCGGCGATGCTGCTGAGGTTGATCACCACACCCGGCAGGGAATGTGCGCGCCAGTATCGGACCACGGCGGCCGTCATTGCCCACAGTCCGAAAACGTTGACGTCGAAGACCTCCTGCACCGTCGTTTGCCTGACGGAGAGAAAGTCACCGAGCGGGCCGGTGATCCCGGCGTTGTTCACCAACACCGTCACCCCTCCCCTCGTCCGCGCCGCCGTGTCGATGATGGTTCCTGCCGCGTCGGTGTCGGCGACGTCGGCTTGGATGGCCTGGACTCGGGGGCCGCATTCGGCGACAAGTCCCGTCGCGGCATCGGTGTCCCGGTGGTAGGTGAAACTGACCTCGTGGCCCGCACGCGCTGCACCCCGAACGATCGCGGCACCGATCCCCCGGCTACCGCCGGTGACGAGGAAATGTCCGCTCATCGGAGCTCACACCACGCTGAAGTCGCTCGGAACGATGCCGCGTCCGGTCAACGCGAACAGGACGGTCTCACCGTGGCCTCGTCGTACTGCCAGCTCGGTCGCCAACGACACCGCCTCCCACAGTGCCTCGACCGGGACCGATTCAGGTCGGCCGGTCGCTCGGGCCAGGTCCAGACCGTGCACTGCCAACTCGAACGTGCGGGTCGGGAGGTAGTGCGACAGCAGCATGCCGCCTACCGGGGTCGTCACGATCCGATCGTCGGTGTGGGCGAGAGCGTGCAGCGCTCGGTCTCGCATCTGCGCCAGCGTGGCCACGGGATCCTCGCCGAGTTCGGCGCCGGCCTGCTCACTGCGTCGACGGACCGCCTCCGGGTCGATGAATTCAGCTGCCAAGAGGTAGTAATCGGCGGTGGACGGCACCGTCTGCTCGATGGCGGGCCGTGCAAGATAATCGACAACCGTGGTCAGCGCGCGACCGATATGTCCCACCAACGACCGCACCGACCACTGCCCCAAGGCTGGGGCGTCCCACTTCTCCGGCGCAACGGCTGCTGCCAGTGCAACGACGTGATCGGCGGCCGCCCGGAACCCGTCGACCGACACTGGCCCGCCCGGTGCGCGAATGTGCCCGGTAACGAGTCCACCTTCGTTGATCCTCATGCCGCCAGGAAACCCTCCTGGTCTCCCTGCTCGACAGTGCCATTTCACCAGCGGGGATCAGCGTCCCTACGAAGTGGACCAGCCCCCGGACCGGCCAGGGTCACAGTTGCAGGACTGGTCTGCCCTTCACAGCCCACAGAAAGCCATCGAACTGAGGGATGAGCGACCCGCCGAACATGTGCCGGTGCGGTGCGCTCGGGTGGTCACCCTGAAACAACTCCAGACAGTGCAGCGCACCGCGCACGGCCGGCTCGCCGAATCCCCCCCAAGGCATTGCCCGCGGAACACCTGGCCGAAGATCCCGGTCCCGGTGACGCCGTGACCTTACTGGTACAGCCTGGATCCAGTGATCGCGCAGACCACCGCCACAGGCGAATTCTGCACCCAGCAGCATCGGCACATGTGGAGCCACCCCAGCGACCTCACCCACACCCTCGCAACAGCGACTTCCCCGCACAGAACAGGCAGAAGATAGAAACCACCCCGAACACCGACGTCTCCGGCCATCGAGGCCACACACGGATGCCGGTAAACAATGGCATCCGAACACCGCGTCCGGGACACTGCCGGTGTGAACGACACACCGCAAGCAGGACCAGCAGCGGCCGAGATGCTGATCGCACGCAATCCCGACCCGCAATCCCGCCTGCAATACCTCCTGCGGATCCCGATCGACCAAGGACTGGTGTTCCGCACCTCGGATGTATGGCCACGCACCAAAGCTCTGTTCTGCTATCCCGTCCCCAGCGAACACTGGCCCGAGCACCCCGAAATCATCGAACGAGCCCCGATACGCTCATGCACACGACGCGGCGCAGCAATCGACCTGATCCTCGACCGAGGACGAGAAAACCGCTCCCAGATCGTGTTCACCACCGCCCGCGGCCGCGACGCAGTGTTCTGGCAGTCACCCCGCACCCGCAAACAGGCCCGCCCGAACGTACGCACCCCCACCGCCCGCGCCGCCGGCCTGATCGATCTGACCATCGTGATCGACACCCACGAGCGCTACCCCTACCGATTCACCGGCCAGCAGGTCCACACCGTCTCCGGGGCCCTACCCTGCGGCGACTACGCACTGCGCGCCGGAGATCGACTCCTCGCCTCGGTCGAACGAAAATCGCTCCCCGACCTGATATCCAGCCTGACCAGCGGAAAATTGCGGTTCGCGCTCGCCGAACTCGCCGCACTCCCCCGCGCGGCAGTGGTGATCGAGGACCGTTATTCGGCGGTGTTCAAACTCGAGCGGGTCCGCCCGGCAGTCGTCGCCGACGCACTGGCCGAACTGCAGATCCGCTATCCGACCGTGCCGATTGTGTTCTGCGAGAACAGGAAACTCGCCGAAGAATGGACCTACCGCTATCTCGCCGCGGCCCGACACTGGTGCGACGTCGAGGACACCGACCACCGCCCCATCACATCCCCGCCGACCCAAGCACCTACCGTCGTGTCGGACACGACCGGCACCGGACCGTCGAGCGCCGAAGTGCGGGCCTGGGCCCGCGCTACCGGGCTCGACGTCCCCGCCCGGGGGCGACTGCACCCCCGCATCTGGGACGCCTGGCGTACCGCCCACCCCGAATGAACCTGCCGCACGAAAGGCCCGCCCGACACACCCAATCGTCGCCTCGAACCACGGGCCGAACTCGTGGCGCGAGACCCTAACCTGAGCATCGATCGGCGCGGGCTATGACAGCCCGACACCTCCTGCCCCCGATCAGGTTTCACACCAAACGGCACGGACGCGGCGACAGGCGCAGCAGAGCCCACATGGACATCGGGACGTGAATGTGCCACTAACGGAGATCTGCGCCCGATCCGACGGACGGTCGCCTGTGACCGATATAGCCGAGGTCGAGATCCTCGCCGCGTCGAATACCGCCGACCGCGGCCTGCGCGCGTTGGCCGATCTCGCCGCGGCCGCGGCCGGGAGCAATTACCGGGTCGTCGGCGGGCACATGGTGCACCTGCTCGGTCGCCTCTATCCCACCGACACCGCTGCCCGGGTCACCGCCGACGCCGATGCCGGCATGCAGACCGTCGCCGCAGCCGACGTCACCTTCCACACCGCACTGCTCGCCCGGGCTATCGGCTGGTGACCGGCAACCACTACCAGGCACCCTCCGGCGGCGACACTCCCTGTGCGTGGACCTACTGGTTCCCAGCACTTGCGCTATGCGCTGGCCAGTCGCTGGGGCGGCCCACTGGTTGAGCGAGACGTGGTTCTCTGCCGCCTCCATTACCAGCCGGCGGTGTACCTCGGCGGAGGTGCGCACGTAGATCGTCCCGCTGTAGGAGCGTTCGGTGAACGGTTGCGGAACCTCCTCGCCGGCGGCGATCAGGTCGTGGACGACGCCGGCCACCACCGCGACCAGACCCTCGAGCGACTTGGTCTGGTCCTGGTCGAGCCAGGACAGTGACGGGAATTGGAGCACCGTCGCTACATACTCGTCGTCCTCCGGCGACCACTGAACACGGTGGGAATAACGCCGGACGTCGGGACCGCTCATGACTGCTCCTCCATCTTCTTGATCGCTGCGAGCACCTGCTTGACCTGGTACGGCGTGGCTTCGCCGCTCTTGCCTCGCTGGATGTTCACCCGTGGGTCTCCCGGCCATGGGCATCCGGAAACACCGCGTGAGATGTTCCCTGCTGCCGCTGCTGGCCGAAGATCCGCCTTCGTCCTTCTCGCCGAGGCGCTCGTCTGCACAGCCCTGCGCTGCGACCACGAAGACGCCCTCGAAGCCACCATCGCTCGAGCCAGAGCCGTTACCGACCAGCCCGTCGTCATCGATCTCATCGTCGACGACACCGCGCTGGTGTGGTCGATGGTCGCAGCAGGCGCCAGCAACAACCACCTCACGCTCGCCGACGGGATCCGGCCGTTGTTCGACGAGTCCGATCAGCGAACCCGGTCGATACCCGCTTCATCGAACGTTGCAGGTAGGCGCCTACGACACCCGCTGCGCGCAAGGCGTGCGCGTCGCGATCACCGATAACGCGGGCCTTACGCCGACTCACGCCGAGCGACTCGCAATCCAACCGAGGGACTACCCGCATCGACCTTACGCACGCTCTGAACCACGACGGTTCCAACTGGCGGAGCTTCGTTAGCTCCCGCCGTCGAAGTGCCGTCTGCAAGCACCGCCACCGACCACAGCTCGTTCGGCACCGCCAAGACATCGATCACCGGTGTTCATCACAGGGCCTGTAGAGCAGGAGCAACTCTCGGTTCCGCCGCCTGGAGGTGTCCACGCAAAGTAGTCGTCTCGTACTCGTGCCGGTACAGGCCCCGCGCCCGAAGCCGCGGGATCACCTCGTCGGCAATGACCTCGAGACTGTCGACGAGGATGTCGGGCTGCAGGTTGAACCCGTCGCAGGCACCGGCGAGATACCACTGCTCGATCCGATCGACGAGCTGCTCGGGGGTGCCGACGAATCCGCCGTGCCCGGAACCGGAGTAGCGGGTCTGACGCAGGTACTCGCGCACCGTGGGACGCGTCTGCCGGATCTGTTCGAGGATCGACTCGCGAAAGCCGATGCTGCCCTGGAAGGTTTCGGAGACCGGACCGTTGATCACCTCATCGGGGAACGGCTCGTCCAGTTCGAGGGTGGTGACGTCCACCCCGATCGCGTGTGTGAGCCACGCGGCCGAGTACCAGGAGGGGCTAGTGTCGTACAGCTCGTCGACCCGGCGACGGGCCTCCTCCTCGGTAGACCCGAGGGTGAGCAGCAGACCGGGCAGGATCTTCACCTCGCCCGCCCGGCGTCCGTGACCGGCCGCGGCCGACTTCACCAGCCGATAGTGCTCGCGCGCAGTCTCCTGGGTGATCTCCGCGGCGAACACCCCGTCCGCATACCGGGCGGCAATATCGCGGCCGGCGGGCGAGCCACCCGCCTGGAAGAGCACCGGGCGTCCCTGCGGCGAGGCGGGGGCGACGAAATCGCCCTCGTAGTCGAAATGAGAACCGTGGAAGCGTACGGTCTGACCGGTCTCCGCCGCGGTCCACAGCTGGCGGGTGAGATCGGCGAATTCGGCGGCCCGCTCGTACCGTTCGGTGCGCGCCACGATGTTCGGCAGACCGAAGTTCGCGGCCGAGCGATTGTCGCGAGTGGTTACCAGATTCCACCCGGCACGACCCCCGGAGATGTGGTCGAGGGTGAGGATGCGGCTCGCGAGTTCCACCGGATCGTTGAAGGTCGTCGACGCGGTGGCGAGGAGACCGACCCGCTCGGTGGCCCGTGCGACGTGCGCCCACAACACCGTCGGGTCGAGCCGGATCGGGTTCGCATCATAGGCCGGATCCCCCAGACCCAGCGCGTCGGCGAGGAAGACAGCGTCAAGCGTCGCGCGTTCGGCGAGCCGGCCGATCCGCTCCCAGTACGCGGGTTCGACGAAGTCGCGGGCGTCCAGCAGCGGGGAACGCCACGCGGAGGGGATGTACCCGTAGACGAGGACGTTCACGCCCAGGAGCACGTAACCTTCACGTCGGTTGCCCATCGCCTAGACCCCCTGTCCCTGCGGACGTGCATACGGATTCGAGCCACCGACCGGCACGGTCCCGTTGACGTAGTAGTCGCCGAGGACACGTTCCTTGAACACGCGCGGGTTGTGCGAGGACAGCGTCCGGGCGTTGCGCCAGTGCCGGTCGAGTGCCGATGAGACTGCGGTCGCCGAGGCGCCCAGGGCATCGAAGATCGTCGCCGTGATCTCGAGAACGGAGTCGATGATGACGGACTGGGCCTCGTGGGTGCGGACGGTGGCGTCCACCAGTGCCGACTTCTCCCGCTCGGCGTCGCCGCGAGCGTGTGCGTGAGCGACGACGTCGAGGGTCGCGCTCTGCTTTTCGAGGGCGGCCTCCGCCTGGAACAGTCGCGTGGCGATGCGCCCGATCTGCTGCTGCAGGAGCGGATCTTGCGGCGGTACCTCGCTCACACCGAGCGGGTAGTTGCGGGTGCGGCGTCGCAGGCCCTCGGAGCCGTCGCGGAAGGCGGCGCGGCCGATGCCGACCAGCACCGACAGCAGCGCCGTCTGGTAGAAGAGTCCCTGATACGCGAATCGCTGTTCGGCCGGGAAGGTTCCGTGCTCGTCGACGACCGCGTCCTGGTAGCGGGCCGATCCGCTGGCAGTGGTTTGCTGCCCGAAGCCGTCCCAGTCGTCTATGAGGGTGACGCCGGGCTGCTCCCGCGCCACGAGAGCCGTGACGAGCTCGTCGTTCTCGTTGCGGCCGATGACGTCGAGCCAGTCGGCGTAGAGGCTTCCGGTGGCGTAGTACTTGTTGCCGGTGATGCGGGCGACACCCTCGGACGTGGTGATGCGGGTGCCGATCTCACCGAACTTGGTGTTGCTCGCCTCGGTCCATCCCCCGCCGACGAACTGCCCTTGGCGGAAACGTTCCAGCCAGATCTCCGTCGACGGATGGTCGGGCGAGTTGAGCCGGTCCTCCACGAACGCGAGGTGGTTGCGGAAGATGTGGGCCACATTCGGGTCCGCCTCACCGAGTTCGGCGAGCAGCAGGAAGACCTGCTGGAGGGTGGCGCCGTCGCCGCCGAGCTCGCGTGGGATGCGCAGCCGCGAGAATCCGGCGTCGATCAGCCAGCGGACCTGCTCGTAGGGGAACTCGCGCGTTCGTTCGCGTTGCAGGTTCCCTTCGGCGATGCGGGCGAAGACGGGCCGGTACGTCGCGGCGAGGGTGTCGAACTCCGCGAAGGGGCCCGCGAGGAGCGTGGGGATGTCGGGGGAAGTGGGGGCGACCATTGTGTTCACTTTCTCGGTAGGTCGAATATGACGGCGTCTACGAGACGCGGGCGTCGAAGGTCAGCGGTAGACGCTCGTCGTAGGTGCCGTGAACGCCGGGGCGGCGGATTCGAGCAGAGGAGCCGGTGCGCCGAGTCCGAGGAGGACGCGGAGGGTGCTGTTCGTGTCGGTCGGGACCGCTTCCACGGATGCACCGGACACCGCTCGGGCTCGGTCGAGCAGGTGGGCCGGATCGTCGAGTGCGGACTGCGCCGAGCGCAGCAGCACACCGTCCGCGCCCGCGTCGAGCGCCGCAGTGACGGCGGTATCGGCGCCCTCAGCATCGTCTTCGACCGGAATCTCGATCAGCACAACACTATTCGATAAGCCGAGCTTCGTTCGGATCCGGCTCACGGCACCCGCGGGATCGACAACGCCACCGAGCACGACGAGATCGGCGACGGCCGGGATCTCGGCGAGCAAATCGTCGTCGTCGGCGTACCACGCGAGGACCGGTGCGCCCTGCACCGACGCGGGGGCACTCAGTGGTCCGGCGATGTCGACGACACCGTGGTGGTCGACCCGCCTGATCCGGTCGGACTGCACGAGGATGCCGGATTCCTTGTCGGCGACGATGGAGTCGAGCGGCCAGCTCTGCCACAACCGCGCGATGGCCAGCGCCGCGTCGGCGGCGGTGACGGCACCCAGCTCGGCGCCGCCGTGCCAGGCAGTCTCGCCGTGGCCGCGCGGATCGCGCGCGCCGAACAGCAGTCCGGTGCGCCCGTGGGTGAGGTGGTCGAGCGAGAGCACACGGCGGGCCAGATTGTAGGGCAGGTCGTGGTGCGCTGCGCCGGTGACGACGAGCGGCGGTCCCCCCGCGCCGGCCAGAGCGGTCGCCGCGAGGGACGGATCGATGTCGGTGGGACGGGGGATCGTCCGTCCCGCCTCGGACTGCGGGTTGCGGGCGATACGGTCGATGCCGATCACTCCGAAGGTGGCGCCGGTGGCGGCCCAGCGCTCGGAGACCGCCGCGTCGTCGAGGATGCGCAGCGCCTCCTCTCCGGTGAGACCGACTGCGACGATCGGCCGGCGGGCCGGATGTGACGTCATGACTTGTCGAGTACCTTTCCTGAACCGAGATCGGCGCGCAGCAGGTCGTGGACCTCCGGTGCCCTGTCGGTGTCGTAGAGATCTTCGGTGGGGAACGTGTCGACGAGGCGTCCTTGCGACATCACCCCGATGCGGTCGCACATCCACTCGACGAGCCCCAGTCCGTGCCCGATGAACACGCACGTGAGATCGAGTCGCTCCCGCAGATCGAGAACGAGGTCGACGACCCCGGCCTGCGTGGACACGTCGAGGGCGGAGGTCGGCTCGTCGAGGATCAGCAGATCCGGCGACAGGGCCAGTGCCCGTGCCAGGCAGACCCTCTGAGCCTGGCCTCCGGACAGCGAATGCGGATAGCGGTCGGCGAATGCGGCCGGCAGACCGACAAGTTCGAGGACCTCTGCCACCACGTCCGGCATACCGCTCTTATCGGCCACGGTCCCGAAACGCCGTAGCGGACGGGCGATCTGCTCGCCCACCCGCACGGCGGGATTGAGCGAACCGACGGGATCCTGGAAGACATACTGCAGACGCGGACGGACGGCGCGGAGCGTGTCACGGTCGTTGCCCGAGAGCGGATTCCCTTGGAAGTGCACGGTCCCGGACGTCACGTCCAGCAGACCTCCCATGAGCCGGGCCAGCGTGGACTTGCCCGATCCGGATGCGCCGATCAACCCGTAGATCTCGCCGGACCGCACCTCGAGCGACACATTGTCGACGGCGACGAACTCCGAACGGCGTGTGCCGGTGCCCCAGCCGCCGACGGTGAAACTGCGCGTGACGTTCTCGAGTTTCAGCATCGGGGGAACCGGATCGGATATCACCGCAGCGGGTTCCGTCACCGCTTGGGTGACCGCACCGCCCGACAGTGAGCGGGCACCGCGCCAGTGCGGCAGGGTGTGTCGCTTCCCCAGGCGGGGAACGGCGGCGAGCAGCTGCTTCGTGTAGGGATCGCGGGGCGAGGACAGGACCTCGTCGCGTGTTCCGGACTCCACGACGGCGCCGTTGCGCAGCACGACCACCGAATCGGCGAGGTGTTCCACCACGTCGAAGTCGTGGGTGATGAGCAGCAGGGAGGCGCCGGTGGAGGAGGCCACGTCGCGGAGCAGGTCGAGCACCTGCCGTTGCACGATCGTATCGAGCGCGGTGGTCGGCTCGTCGGCGACGAGCAGCGCGGGCTCGGCCAGGCCGGCCAGCGCGAGCACGACGCGCTGCCGCATCCCGCCGCTGAGTTCATGCGGATAGGAGTTCAGCACCCGCTCCGGATCGTCGAAGCCGACCCGGCGCAGCCAGTTGGCGGCGAGTTCGCGCCGTTCGGCGCGGCGCGTGCGCGGACGGTGCCGCACGAGCACCTCGTCGAGCTGACTGCCGACACGGAAGGACGGATCGAGCGAACTCAGCGGATTCTGGAAGACCATCCCGATGCCGGAACCCCGGAAGGTGTCGAGCCGCTTCTCGCTCAGTCCCGCGAGGTCGACGACCTCACCGGAATCGCTCCGGAACAGGATCGATCCGCCGGTGAGGTTCGCCCCCGGCGGCAGCAGGCCGAGCAGCGCAGAGGCCGTCAGGCTCTTGCCCGAGCCGGACTCCCCGACGAGGGCGAGGACCTCCCCGGACGTGATGTCGAAGCACACGTCGCGGACCGTCGGCTCGTCGTGCGGGTCGCCGTGGAAGGCGATGCGCAGGTCGGTGACCGAGAGGATCCGCTCGGACGTATCCGGGCCGGGCGCGACCGGCAGGCCGGTGTCATGGAGTGTGCTCATCGCCGGGCTCCTCGCCGTGACCGGGGATCGAAGACGTCGTTGAGTCCATCGCCGAGCCAGTTGAAGGCCAGCGCGACGAGCAGAACCGTCAGGCCGGGGATCAGCGCGACGTAGAGGTGACCGGAGATGACCACTTTGGCGCCGGACGCGATCATCTGCCCCCAGTCCGGCGCGGGCGGCTGGACGCCGATCCCCACGGCACTGAGACTGGCCGAGAATACGACCATCGCCCCAACGAGGCTCGTCGCGTAGACGACGATCGGACCCACGACGTTGGGCAGGACCTCCCGCACCGTCAGCGACCAGCGGCCCGCCCCGAGCGAGACCGCAGCCTCGACGTACTCACGTCCACGCTGCTGCTTGACCTCGGCGAACACCACGCGCGTGATGTAGGGGACGACGGCGAAACCGATCGCGAAGACCACGACACCGGCACCTGGGCGGAGCAGCGCGGCGAGCGCGATCGCCACAAGGATGACCGGGAAGGCGAACAGCACGTCCACCACTCGCATGATCAGGCCGGACAGGCGCGGACCGGCGAATCCGGCGGCCAGCGCTGCGGACGATCCGAGGACGGTCGCCGCCGCGACGGCCGCGACGGCGAGCAGCAGTGAGGTGCGGCCTCCCCACAGGAGCCTGCTGAGCAGATCCCGGCCGAGTTCGTCGGTGCCGAGCAGGTGTCCGGGGCTTGCGGGCGGAAGGAACTTGGCCGTGGGGTCGGTCAGGATCGGATCGTAGGGAGCCAGCAGCGGCGCGAGCAGCGAGCACACCGCGACCACCGTGATGACGACGAGGCCGGAGATCAGCTGGGCGCGGTGGCGCCCGTATCCGGACGAGAATCGTCTCCGGGCGACGGCTTCGTCGAGAAGTGTTGCCATCAGGCACCTCTCATACGTGGATTGAGACCGTCGACCACGACGTCGGTGACGAGGTTGACGACGAGATAGCACAGAGCGACCAGCACGATGCCGCCCTGGATCACCGGATAATCCTTGCCGTTGACCGCATTCACCAACTGGGTCCCGATTCCCGGCCAGTTGAAGACGATCTCCACGAAGAACACACCGGTGATCAGCGTGCCGATCTCGAGGCCCGTGATGTTGACGACGCTCGGCAGGATGTTCCGGAAGACGTTCCGGCCGTAGAGGGTCTGCGGGGTGATGCCCTGGGATCGGAAGGTACGGAACCAGTCCGACGAGCGTTCCCGGATCACCCCCACCCGCACGAAGCGCGCCAACACCAGCATCGAGATCAGGGCCGCCGACACCGCCGGCAGGACGAGATGCTGGAGGAGGTCACCGAAACCACCGCCTCCGCGGGATTCCATGCCACCCACCGGCAGCCACTTCAGCTGCAGTGCGAACACACTGATCAGGACGAGGCCGAACCAGTAGACGGACAGGTTGCTGCCGATCTGCACGACCAGCATCACCACCCGGTCGATCCACGTGTTGTGGAAGATGCCGGCCACGAACCCGATCGCGGTACCGAACACCAGGCAGACGACCACCCCGGCCGCCGTGAGGATCAGCGTATTGACGAAATTGGGCACGAGGATGTCGAACACCGGGGTGCCCAGGGTGAGGGACAGTCCGCCGCCGTCGGCGAACAGGTTCTTCACCCACACGAAGTACTGCTCCCACAGCGGCCGGTCGAGTCCGTACGTGGCGCGAATCTCGTCGAGCTGTTCGGGTGTGAATCTCGAGGCGAACTGCGCCTCCACAGGATCTCCCGGTGTGAGTGCACCCAACAGGAACGCGAGCACCGAGACGATCACCAGGATCGGGACGATGTTGAGTGCACGGATACCGATCCGCCGGAGGTGGTTCATCACTCCTCCGCAAGCCAGACGTTGCTCAGGTCGTACCAGTTGGTGGACGCGAAGACGAACCCTTCGACGTTCGGGCCAGTGGCGTAGTAGCGGTTCAGGTTCACCGCCGGGATCACGAGGGCCTTGCTGCGCAACTGTTCCTCGGCAGCCTGCCACAGCGCGATGCGTTGCTCGGCGTCGTCGGCGTAGAGCGCGGTTTCGATCGCCTGGGTGACCTCGGGGTACTGCTCAGGGTTCAGGCCGCGGTTCTTCAGTCCGTTGTAGCCGTTGTGGAGCCACTCCGCATTGGTCTCACCGAACTCATCAATACTCAGACCGTCGCCGGGCTGCGGGTTGTAGACGCGCGCTGAGTAATTCACGCGGTCGAGACTCACCACTTCGGTCTCCACCCCGATCTGCTTCAGGTGCGCCTGCAACCACTGACCGACATTCTCGTTGGCCACATCGACCACGAGGTTGAAACGCAGTTCGCCGGGCCCGTAGCCGGCGTCGGCGAGCAGCTGCCGCGCCCGCTCCGGGTCGTACTCGAAGTCGGTCACCTCGTCGCGGTATGCCTCGTTTCCGGGGGGCAGGAAGGAGTACTGCGGGGTGGCGTAGCCGTTGTAGACCTCGTCGGCGAGTGCCTGCCTGTCAAGGCCGTGGATGAGGGCCTCACGGACACGGTCGTCGTCGAAGACGGGATTGCGCCGGTTGAAGGAGAAGTAGATCAGTTCCGCGCCGGTGCCTTCGGGCACGTCGATGCCGGCATTCTCGAGCGTCTCGACGTCGTCGGGCTGCACGTAGCTGATCAGGTCGACCTCGCCGTTGATCAAGGAGGCCACGCGGGTCTGGTTGTTCGGGATGATGCGGAAGGTGAGCGTATGGAGATGCGGCGGCTCACCCCAGTAGTTCTCGTTGCGTTCGAGTTCGATGCGGTCGCCGATCGCCCGCGAGACGAAGCGGTACGGACCGGTGCCCTCGGGGTGCTCGGCAAAGCCGTCGTTGCCGTAGGTCTCCCACACCACCGGGTTGCCGACGGGCAGGGTGTACATCGACTGGGCGAGGATCCGGGGGAATCCCAGGAAGGGCCGGTCGAATTCGAAGGTGTAGGTGTAGTCGCCGGTGGGCGCCGCGTTGGTGAGGTTCGCGAACCACACCTTCACGCGGCCGGCGCTCTCCTCGTCGAAGTACTCGTAGGACCGGTCCCACACGCGGCGCACGTTCTTGTGCAGCGCCTCCGCATCGAAAGGGCTGCCGTCGTGGAAGGTGACGCCCTCACGTAGCTGAAAGGTCCAGGTCCGTCCGTCCTCGCTGTGGTCCCAACCGGTAGCAAGTACGGGGACGAGTTCGGGGGTGCCGTCGGTGGTGGTCAGATCCTCCCCGACGAGCGGCTCGAAGATGTTGCGGGAGACGCGGTAGGTCTCCCAGAACACCTGCCGGTGCGGGTCCAGGCCGCGCGGCTCGAGGTACAGACCGGTGACGAAATCCCCGCCGTCGACAGGACCGGTTCCCGCGTCGGCCGTCCCCCCACCGGACGCGCACCCCCCGAGGAGCAAGACGGCCGCCAATCCTGCCGACGCGACCGCGAGACGGTTTCTTTTCCGCACTGATCCACACTTTCTTTCGAAACGCACAAGTATCCGGCGGCTGAATCTAACGGCGTCCGTCGAGCAGGTCATCGTATGGAATCACCATGATCGGAAAGCTTCACAAGGTGTGGAAGAATCCCGTCCCGCTCAGCTGCTTCGGACTTGAAATCACTGCAGCGCAAAATTATTGCCTTGTCGACGAAGATCAGGCTAATTTCGACCCGTCTCGGGCAAAGCTGTGTCCACAGCTACGGCAGCGCTCTCGAGTACACCCACCCGAGAATTGCTTCGGCAGGCGCATCGGCACCGATGCGCCTGTCTTTCGTACGACAGGAACACGACATGTCCGCACAATCAGCCGATGGCTCCGCATTCGAATTCGATGTCCGGGTGCTCACGGACGAGCGTGATCTGATCGCGGCCCTGGAGGTGTTCCGCACAGCCATGGTCGGTCTTCCGTGGTCCGCGCCCATCCCTCCCGAGATTGCGGGAAAGTTCTTCGAGGTCGGCAGGACTCTGGGGGCATTCGCCGACGGTGAGCTCGTGGGGACTGTCGACTCGACACGCGGTTCCCTCACGCTGCCCGGCGGACGAACCGTCGCCCATGCTGCGGTGACCCACATCGGAGTGCTTCCCACCCATACCCGCCGCGGAATCGTCTCCCATCTCGTGCGCCGTCAGCTCACCGACGCCCGCGACGCCGGGGAGGTCGTCGCGACACTGCGCGCCTCGGAGGCGACCATTTACGGCCGCTTCGGTTACGGCATCGCGAGCCGGGTCGCCTCGGTCACGGTCGACACGCGCCGTGGTGGGTTCCGGCCCGAGGTGCCGGCGGGAGATCCTGTCCGGCTCCTTCCCGCGGACCAGATGTGGGACGTCCTGCCGACCATCCACGCACGGATTCCGAACACCCGCCCCGGCTTCATCACCCGATCGTCACAGTGGTGGGCGGCGCAGGAGCTGCGCTACGGCCAGGACCGGGGCCCGGCCTACACCGCGGTGACCGGACCGGAGGGAGCCGAGACGGGCTTCGTCCGCTACCACCCTGTCGGTACCGAGACGTGGTTCGGCAACCATGAACGCAGCATCGTCGTCGACGACCTGTTCGCGCCGTCCCGCGAAGCGTTCGTCGGGCTGATCCGGTTCCTGTGGGAACTCGACCTCGTCGACCGGATCGTCTTCCCCGGTCTGCCGGTCGACACGTCATTACCTTGGATGCTGACCGATCAACGTGCCGTCGCCACGAACCACATCCGAGACGAGACGTGGCTGCGGGTCCTCGACGTCGAAGCAGCTCTGCGCGCCCGCACCTACGGCGACGGCGGGTCCCTCGTCCTGGCCGTCCACGACCCGCTGCTGCCCGAGAACACCGGGACGTACCGCATCGCCGACGGGCGCTTCGAGGCGGTGACACCCGGCGTCGCGTCCGATGCCGATCTGGAGACCGACGTCGCGACGCTGGGCAGCGTGCTGCTCGGCAGCATGCACTGGCACCAGCTCGCATATTCCGGCGCAGTGCGTACCGGCTCGGTCGACGCCCTTGCCCGCGCCGACCGGCTCTTCACCACCGGCTCGGCCGCGTTCGCCGGCACGAACTTCTGATCCCGTTTCCCCACCTCTCGAAGGACCATCTGTGAACAGCCATCGACGATCCGCCTCCCGCGCTGTGCGGAACATCGGCGTCGCCGCCACCGCCCTGACGACCCTGCTCGTCTCGGCCTGCACCGGAACCGCGCCTGCCACCCCCACCGGCGATGAGGGTGACATCGTCGCCGGCGGCACCCTGCGGGTCGCCTCCCTCGCATCGGACATGGACTCGCTCGATCCGCTCACCGGCTACGACACCAACGCGTGGGCCGTGCAGCGGGCGATCACCCGCCAGCTGGTCACCTTCCCCGGGTCCACCGGGGAACTCAAGGACGACACCGAGATCGTGCCCGACCTCGCCGAGTCATGGGACGTCAGCGAGGACGGCCGCACCTACACCTTCCACCTGCGGGAGGGCATCACGTACTCGGGTTCGTCGGACCGTGAGATCGTCGCCGGCGACTTCGTGTACGCCGTCAAGCGGTTCTGCGATCCGAACAAGCAGGTCGCGGCCATCAACTACTTCCATCTCTCCTTCGAGGGTTTCACCGAGTTCTGCGACGAGTTCGCGACCGTCCCCACCGGTGACCTCGCCGCGTCGAAGCAGTTCATCGACACCCACGAGATCTCCGGCGTTCAGGCCGTCGACGACAAGACCCTCGCCATCACCGCGCCGTCGAAAGCGTACGACTTCCTCGACATCCTCACGATGAACTTCGTGACACCGCTTCCTCCGGAGGTCGCCTCGCAGTACTTCGGTGACTCGCTCGAATTCCGGCAGAACTTCCCGTCGTCCGGCCCCTACCGGATCGACACCTACCAGCCGGGACAGCAGCTGCTGCTGAAGAAGGTCGAGGGCTACAACCACGACGCCGATCCCGCCCGCGTAGCGTACGTCGACGAGATCGTCATCGACTTCACCACCAACAGCGAAGACAGCGTCGTTCAGAAGGTTCGTTCCGGCGAAGCCGATCTGACCCTCTACATGGACGTTCCACCCCGCGCCGTGCTGAACCAGTACGCTTCGACGAACGATCCCGGCCTTCACACCTCAGACAGCGGTGCAGCGAACTTCGTCGTCATCAACGCCAAACCGGAGGCAACCTTCCCCGGCGCCACCGCCCTACGTGACTCACGCGTGCGTCAGGCCTTCGCCTACGCCGTGAACAAGGCGAATCTCGTTCAGGGCCAGGGCGGCCCGGTCGCCGCGAAGCCGAATGGCCAGATCGTCACATCGACGTTGCTCGGCCACGAACCGTTCGATCCCTACGCCACACCCGACAGCAAGGGTGATCCCGAGAAGGCTCGGCAACTGCTCACCGAGGCCGGCTACCCCGACGGCCTGACTCTCGACGCGGTATACAGGTCCACGGCCCAGTTCGAAACCATCGCCGTGACATTGAAGGAGGATCTCGCGGCCGCGGGAATCACTCTGAACCTCATCGCCCTTCCCGGCACCGAGTACACCTCCTACCTCCAGGATCCGAACTCCCGGTACGACGTCGCGCTGAGCGGTTCGTTCACCCCCGACTGGCAGGGCCGCTCGACCCGCATGCTGCTCGGAGGATGGCTGAACTCGGAGGCCGCACCGTGCGGCAAGGGCAACGTCAACGCCATCTGCTACAGCAACGAGCGCCTCAACGAGCTTGCGCGCCAGGCATTCCCATCGGATGATCCGGCACCGATCTGGGCCGAGGCCGACCGCGTCGTGTCCACCGACCTGCCGTGGATCCCGCTGTTCGAGAAGCGCAAGAACCTCATCTCGTCCGACCGGGTGATCAACTGGACGTGGGCGTCGCTGCCCGCGCAGGCCGACTACGCCAACATCGCGCTGCGTCCGGGGTCCTGAGATGCCGCTCCTGCAGGTCGAAAATCTCGGCGTCTTCTTCCGGGCGACGCCGGTGGTGCACGACGTGTCGTTCTCCGTCGACAAGGGCCGCACCCTCGGCATCGTGGGTGAGTCCGGATCCGGCAAGAGCGTGTCGCTGCTCGCCGCAACGGGACTGCTCGGGCCTGGTGCCGCCGTGAACGGCCATGCCCTGTTCGACGGCACCGACCTGGTGACCGCGCCGCCGCGGCACCTCCGATCGATCCGTGGCAGCGACATCGGCTTCGTATTCCAGGACCCGTCGAGTAATCTGCACCCCCTCATGCCGATCGGCCGACAGATCGGTGAGGCGCTGACGGCGCACCACCGGCTGGACCGGACGACGGTGCGGCGCCGGGTGATCGAACTGCTCGACGAGGTCGGGATTCCCCGGGCGCAGGAGCGGTTGGACGACCGCCCCGTGCACTTCTCCGGGGGCATGCGTCAGCGGGTGATGATCGCGATCGCACTCGCCGACAATCCGCAGCTGGTCGTCGCGGACGAGCCGACCACGGCGCTGGACGCCACCGTGCAGACGTCGATCCTCGCGCTGCTGCGGCGCCTCCAGCAGGACCACGGCATGGCTCTCGTGCTCGTCAGTCACGATCTTGCGGTGGTCTCGGAACTCGCCGACGACGTGGTGGTCATGCGCAACGGACGTGTCGTCGAGAGCGGGCCGGTCGATCGGGTGTACAACACCCCCGCTCATCCGTACACGGCGGAACTGCTCGAGCCGCTCGCACAACCTGTCGCCGCCCCGGCCGGTCCACGACCGGAGCGGCCGGAACTGCTGCGGATCGAGAACGTCTCGAAGGGATTCCGTGTCGCCCACAAGGAGCACCGCCCGGTCCTTCGGGACATCGACCTGCGGATCGGAGAAGGCGAGATCGTCGGCCTGGTTGGCGAATCCGGTTCGGGGAAGTCGACACTGAGCCGCATCGTGACCGGGCTCGACATCGCCGACACCGGCACGGTGAGTTTCCGCGGCACCGCCCACACCGCGTCGAGCCGCAACCGACCGGTGGTGGATCCACAGGTGCGGCGCTCGATCCAGATGGTCTTTCAGGATCCCTACGGAAGCCTGAACCCGCGCCGGAAAATCGAGCAGATCCTCGCAGCGCCGTTCGAACTGAGCACGGACCTGCAGGGACCGCAGATCCGGCGGCAGGTCGGGGAACTGCTCGAGGCGGTGGGACTCCCCCGTGACTTCGCTGACCGCTATCCGGTGCAGCTGTCGGGCGGGCAGCGCCAGCGCGTCGCCATCGCCCGGGCGCTCGCGCTCGACCCCGCTCTCATCGTCGCCGACGAACCGGTGTCGGCACTGGACAAGACCACCGCCCGGCAGATCGTCGAACTGCTGCGCAACCTGCGCGACGAGCGGGGCACGTCGTTGCTGTTCGTCTCGCACGATCTCGGTGTGGTGTCCGCGCTGTGCGACCGGGTCGCGGTCCTACACGACGGGGTGATCGTCGAGCAGGGTTTCACCGACGAGGTGTTCGCCGACCCGGCTCACGACTACACCCGCACCCTGCTGAGCGCGGTGCCGGGCAGCACCCGGAAGGAGACCGTCGATGCCTGATCTGTGGACCGAGCCCGTCAGCGTCGACACCCTCACCGACACGCCACCGCGGAACGGACGGCGGTTGCTAACCGCCCTGATGGAGGACCGTTCGGCGCGCCTCGGCCTGTGGACCGTGGTGCTGGTGATCGTCGCCGCGCTCGCCGCCCCGCTCGTCGCGGCCCTCGTCGGGCACGGCGCCACCGAGCAGTTCCGCGAGACCGCGCTCGACGCCTCGGGTATCCCGATCGGCCCGTCCTCGACCTTCTGGCTCGGCGCCGACGGGGAGGGCCGGGACGTCCTGGTCCGCACCCTCTACGGCACCCGGATCTCCCTGCTGGTCGGGATCCCCGCGACAACGCTGGCGATGGTGATCGGCACGATCGTCGGAGTGGCCTCGGGACTCACCGGCGGAATCTTCGACCGCGTGACCGGCCAGGTGATCGACATGGTGCTGTCGTTCCCCTTCGTCGTGACGGCGCTGAGCCTGCTCGCGCTCAATCGCGGAGCAGACGGCCGGCCCGTGGTCAGCCCCGTCGTGGTGGTGATCGTGATCATCGCCGCGTTCAGCTGGACCTACTTCGCGCGGCTGAGCCGGGGACTGACGGTGACCCTGCGGTCGCGCCCGTTCGTCGACGCCGCGGTAACCCTCGGCGCGAAACGCCGATGGATCCTGTTCCGGGAGGTCCTGCCGAACGTGCTGCCGGTGGTCGTCGTGTACTGGGCCGTGCAGCTTCCCGCGAGCATCGTCGCGGAGGCGACCCTGTCGTTCCTCGGGGTCGGCATCCAGGCGCCTACACCGAGTCTCGGCAACATGATCGCCGACGCCCAGCGCACCTCGTTGTACCAGGTGCAGCCCTGGTATCTGCTCGGCCCGGCGATCGCCCTGTTCGTCATCGTGCTCGGTTTCAATGCGTTCAGCAGCGGGCTTCGCAACGTCCTCGATCCGAAGGGACGGTGACCTCGATGCTCCGGCACGTCACACAACTCCTCACCCGATCGGTGACGACCCTCGTGCTCGTCCTGCTGGCGGCCTTTGCTCTGACCCGCATCGCCTACCGTGATCCGGCCACGATGCTCGCGCCGCGCAACGCCGGTCAAGAAGGCATCGATGCGGTCGCCCGCGCGCTGCGCCTCGACGATCCCTGGCACCTCCAGCTGAAGCACTATCTGTTCCGGGGCCCCGACATCCAGGGGGCTCCCATGGGGCTGGTCAACTGGCCTCCGGCGCTGGGTTATTCGTTCCGCCAGAACACGCCGGTGACGGAACTGATCCTGTCCAAGGTCCCAGTCACCGCGTCACTCGCGCTGGGTGCCCTCGTGATCTGGATGACGCTCTCGTTGGTGTTCGGTGTGGAGGCCGCGCGCCGGGAGGGTACTGCGATCGACCACGGGCTGTCGGCTCTGGCGTATGTCGCGTTGTCGTTGCCGACCTTCCTCACCGGCATGCTGTTGTCGTACTTCCTGTTCTTCACGCTCTCCACCCACGGGATCTACCTCTTCCCGAGCAGCGGATACGTGCCGCTGACGGAGAATCCCTTCGAGTGGGCCCGGCACCTTCTGTTGCCGTGGCTGACTCTGGCGATCGCCGAGATCGGCATCTTCCAACGGGTAGTGCGCGGGTCGATGCTCGAGATGCTCGGCACCGACTTCATCCGCACGGCCCGAGCGAAGGGCCTGTCGGAGCGAGTCGTGCACTATCGGCACGCACTGAAGGCGGCGCTGAACCCGGTCATCACCCTGGGCGGTGTCGAACTCGCCGTGATCATGGGCGGGGCGATCGTGACGGAGACGATCTTCGGCCTCGACGGGGTGGGACGCCTGGCGGTGAACGCAGCTCTCGAAGGGGATTTCCCCGTCGTCATCGGCACTACGGTGTTTGCCGCCGCGGTCTTCGTCACGTGTTCCTTCGTCGTTGATATAGCCACGAAGCTGAGGGAGCCATTGCGTACATGAATCGTCCGCAGACCGTCCCCAGGCAGATCGATGTTTCAAAAGTCCGATGCCTCGCGTGGCCCCTCTGCTCTCGCAGATCGACCGACAGGTCGCCAAACTCGGACGCATCACCAGGGTCCGCTCCACTCATTTCTGGGCCGTCCTCATAGCAAAACCCGCGACCCGTGCTTGCCGAGGAAATTGTCCTCGACAAGGATCTACAACGGTCCCAACGCGGCGAACATGTGCATCCTGTTTCAGACCGGGACCGACACTAGCTGAATACGTGCACGTCCGGCGGGTCGCTTCCGCGCGCGCTGCATGCGGCGGACAGTACTGCGATCGCCGATAAGGCGGGCCTTACGTCAACTCGCTGGGATTCCCACATGGCAGAACGATTCCGCGCAGCACCGGTTGCACCCTCGACCGACCGCGGGACGACATCCTTCGAGAGTCCGCACGGGCAGTTCCTAGTCCTCTACGTGCGATTGTTGATCATCCGCCAGCCTCGACACGATCCCCCTCGAGTTTGTGAATCTCGATCCGGCCGCATCGACCGCCGGCCTGCGGGACGCAGATCTGTCTGCCGTACGCGATCGACATCCGCGTACGGCGACAGGCTCTGCAACAAGTGGTGTGATTGGGTGCTGGATCCGCGTGCGGACGAGCAGGCGATGCAGGACCCCGCGCTGCGGGTCGCTGCGACAGCCGAGCAGATCTGGGCGTCTCGTGCGGTGATCGAATGAGCCACGGGTGTGCTGATGGAACGGTACGGTCTCGCCTCCGACCGGGCGAAGCAGACGCTGCTGCAATTCCCGTGTTTCCCGTTCCTTCACCGATGCGCCAGAGCCGTGCATTCCGGTCATCGGAACAGATCGACAGGCCCGCAAGAAATCCTCCTACTCTGCCTGGACGTCGGACGATACGGAAGGGATCGCATGGTGCTGCTCGAGAACAAGGTCGCGTTCATCACCGGTGCTGCACGCGGGCAGGGACGCAATCATGCTGTGCGCTTCGCGCAGCAGGGCGCCGATATCATCGCCTTCGACATCTGCGCCTCGGCCTCCGACGACACTGGTTACCCACCGTCTACTCCCGAGGATCTCGTGGAGACCGCGCGTCTGGTCCGTGCTGAAGGGCGCGACATCCTCACTATGGTTGGTGACGTGCGAAAACAGGCAGCACTGCAGGCTGCGGTCGAGGCGGGAGTCGAACGCTTCGGCCGTCTCGACGTCGTTGTCGCGAATGCAGGGATCTCTACGTGGAACCGCTTCTGGGAGATGCCCGAAGAGCAGTGGACCACCATGATCGATATCAATCTCAACGGGGTGTGGCGCACCCTCACAGCCTCGGTGCCCGCCATGATCCAGGGTGGACGCGGCGGATCGATCGTCGTCGTCAGCTCCGCCGCCGGAATCAAGGCGGGACCCGGCGCATCCCATTACACATCCGCCAAGCACGGCCTGGTGGGCCTGACGAAGACCGCAGCGATCGAACTGGGAGAGTTCGGAATTCGTGTCAACTCTGTTCACCCCGGCGCGGTGGACACCCCGATGGGGCAAGATACGAACGTCGGCCGGTTGCTTGCGCAACACCCGCGCTATGTCGACAGTTACAAGTGGCCCCTGGCAGGCCTGAGCAAAAGCAGTGTGGACGACATTACAGACGCCGTGCTGTATCTCGCGAGCGACCGAGCGCGCACGATCACCGGCTCACAACTGGTGCTGGACCTGGGGATCACCACGATCTGAGACGTCACCGAACGACACGTGACACCACTCGCCGGCAACCCGCTTCCGAAACAGATCGATCATCTCGCACAGTCGAACTCGAACCGCCCGAGCAACGCGCCCAGGGAAGACCGTCGAACTCGACGAGATCCGCGGCATCGAACTCCGACCTAGACCGAACGTCCGAACTCACCGTAGCCGCTGGATCAGTCCCGACTTCAGGTAGGCACGAAGCCGGAGGGCCCTTCCGTTCGTATAAGGCAAATACGCGAGCTCGCAACCGCCGTAAAAGATCTTGGCTGGATCGCATCTGTGTGTCCTGAGTCGAGCCTCGGTCGCGGTGGGCTTGATCATCGCCGTGTTTCGAACGCTACGGACCGGGCAGACCAGCACTCTCGAGTAGTGTGCGCACTTCGGCCTGCACGATTTCGTGGTCACGCTTCAGGTCATCGGTATGTGGCAAGTACAACATCGCCTCCTCGACTGCAGCAACCAATAGACGTGCGCGTATCGACGTGTGAATCGACGGTCCTTGTCGGTCGAATTCGAAGGGTTCCCGCATGGCCGCGATGCTGTGCAGGAGCGGTTCCTGAGCTCTCCACATGTCGATCCACCCGAGGACGGCCGGTCCTTCGATCAGCACCAACCGGCGCACCACCGGGTCGTTAGCGGAATCGAGGGCAGTCAGCACCGTACCAACGAACGCTGCCCACGAATCGCTAACCACCCCCGCTGGAACAAGAGTTTCCGCTATCTCCCTCTGCGCGCGCTCGATCACACCTCGGAACAGTTCGCGTTTGTTCGCGAAGTGATGGTAGAGGGCACCTCTGGTTACACCTGCTAGGCCACGATCTCCTCGGTTGTAGCTTTGCCGTACCCGTCCCTGAGAAAAACCTGGAGCGCTGCATCCAACAGCGCGGTCTGCGTCCGAGCCGTGTTCCGGACTTGTCCGGCTGCTTCTACCGTTCTTTTCATCAGTACCCTTCGCGATTCCAATTGCGTTGGGAGAAATTCAGACCAATGGAGAAACTCATTTTGTAGCGTGACCTGATCTTGAAGGTATGCGACGTAGCTGCAGAAGGTTTGAGGAGTTTCGCTCCCAATGCTCGGTCAACGAACTGTCAGGACGCCCTCGAGCGCCGACATGCGGGCGAAGGTGCCGAGATTGAGCATGTACCGGAATAGTCCCGAGCACGGCGTTGGAAAGAAGATTAATGACGAATCGGCACCGGACAACCTGACGCAGCAGACCCGCTACTCACAGTGACGAAGCCCGGTCAATTTCCACAGCAATGATTGAAAAAGGCTAATTCCAAACATGGTAAGCGGACGCCTTGCGTCCACCGCCGCCAGGCACCTGGTCTCTCACCCAGTTGTCACTTGCCGCAGCGACGCTATTCCTTTTCACGATTACGCTACGTTCCGCCTACCGGTGCGCAACGAGAAGCTGTGCACAGTTCAGCGGTTCCGCCATACGGGCGGTCGTTTCTCAGTGAATGCGGAGGCACCTTCCAACGCGTCTTCGCTGGCACAGACCGCGTCGGATTCGGCTGAATTGACTTGCCAGATACGGTCATCGAGTCCGGCTGCTTGCGCGTGCGACATGGTCTTCTTGCTTGCGCGTACCGCGACGGGTGCGTTGGCTGCGATGAGGTGAGCCAGACGTAATGCTTCGGGCAATACTTCGGAGGGCTGAACTACGGAGTTGACCAGCCCCCAACGCAGGGCCGCCTCGGCCGAAACAGGTTCGCCGGTGAAGATTGCGTGCGCGGCGATCTTCGCCGGCATCTGCCCCGGAAGACGTATGAGACCTCCGCCTCCCGCGATGAGACCACGTTTGACCTCCGGCAATCCGAGCGTGGCTTCGGAGCTGAGCACAGCGAGATCACACGCCAGAACGATCTCGGTACCACCGCCCACCGCCACCCCGTTGACTGCGGCGATAAGCGGCTTGGACACGTAGTGCTGGACCAAGCCGGCAAAGCCCCACTCCGGATGGTTCGTCGGCAGCACGGAACCACCATCGGCGAAGGCCTTGAGATCGGCGCCGGCGCAAAAGGCCCGTCCCGCTCCGGTCAAAACGCCGACTCGCAGACCGGGGTCACGATCGATCTCATCGAGAACGGCGCCCAACGCGTCGGACAGAACGGCGTTGACGGCATTGAGAACCCGGGGCCGGTTGAGGGTGATGACTCCTACAGGCCCGTCTCGGCGGAGTAGTACGACGTTCTTCTCCTCGTCGTGCATCGCCGTATGCGCGTCTTCGGACGCAAGACCTCGAACAATGTCCCGACCGTCGTCGGGCCCAGCGCCGGTCACCGGAGCGACTTTGCCGTCCACCGTACTCATCTGATCCTGTCCCTCCATTCGCATCGAATCTCAGCACGACATCAGAGGTTACGTTCGCATGGCAACCCAACTCTTGAAGACCGGGACCGACACGCCGCCCGCTCGAGTACGGCCGCAGCAAATTTCGACCCGGAACAGAAAGGGACATGCCAGGACTCACTCGAACCGGAACCTCGGCTTCGACCTCAACAGCAAAGGGTCGGCATCGCCGGACACATCGACCCCGAACTTCCCGCCGTCGGTGTGCCCCTCGAGCACGCAATCGACGAGGCAGACAGCTCTTTCACGCAGCCCGATATCATGTCTATACAGTGCCCCTCAGGCCACCGTCCGGCGCTGGCCTCGCCCCGGGACCAACCAACGGAACTGTCAGTGGGCAGGAGCGAGCCAGACCACCGCCTCGATTGCGTTGTCCGGCCTGATAATCACCACCGGCAAACCAGCGCCCAAGAACGTCTGATCCGGACAGAGTCGCCGAAGTCCCTCATGGGACTTGGTCAGTGCCAGCAGCAGCGCCTGCACGGCATCGACACCCCCGCCGCCCCTCGTACGAGACACCCGCGGGCGCGCTGATCCGGAAGGTGCAATAGTGATCGCCCGCAGGATCTGCAACGACGAACGGCCGCGGAGCGTTCACCTCGAGCACCACCGGACCCTGGGAACTATCGAGGGTCCGGGTGAGCATGATGTCATCGGGCACGAACGCCGCAATCTCGTCCACGCCCGAAGTTCTACCAATACAGTCGGCACGGCACTCCGCGTACCGGGTCTGCAAGCACCACCCGGGCATGACTCGTCCCGGAGAAGGAGGGGACTAGAGAGGCGACCGAGTCTGATCCGACCCCATGGTCCCGCTCCCTACGGTCACCAACGGCGCCGGAGGTAATGCCTGTGCCCTCATCCGAACGCGGCAACCGACGGTGCCCGCCCGCGGCGTGCACAACCACACTCGTTCTGGTGAGATCCCCACCCTGACATTCCCTGCTCGGCCACGTTGATCATATTGTCGAACGCGATCTCGGTCAGATCGCCGTCCTCGAGCTCCTGCAACGGGGTCAGGCGGTCGCCGATGCCGAAGGGGTACGCCACCAGGACGTGACCCCTTCGGATCCTCGGCAGCCCCCGACTTACGAGATGCGCCGCACATCCCTCGAGCGTCGGCCAGTGCGCGGATGTCAGCGCTTCTGGTACTTGACGCCCAGCGCCAGAACGATCGCGATGGCGCAGGCAAGCACAAGCATCGTGCAGACCATGCCGAGCGCCGCGACTGTCGGAGTCGACGTTCCTGGTACCACGAAAGAAGCCAGGAGAACTGTCGTGATCGATGTGCCCACCGCCATTGCCGCGGTGCGCACCACCGACTGACTGCCGGTGACCTCGCTGGTGTTGTGCTCCGGGACGAATTCGACGAGGAGGTTCGGCAGCGCTGTGTACGCGAATGCGGTCGCTACCGATACGACGACGACCAGCGCGGTCATTCCGGCGACCGAGCTCCGGAAGGCGAAGAATCCGGCACATGCGACGAGGAACAGGGTGGTGCCGAGCAGCAACGATGCACGCGCACCGACCGCTGCGGCGATCTTGCCCGCCAGCGGCGTGAACAACATTCCGATCATCGCTCCCACGAACGACAACATCCCCGCGTATGTGGCCGAGAGTCCCAGACCGAACGGTGCGCTCGTCGGTGTCTGCATGATGATCGGGACGAGCATGGTTGTCACGCCGATCGGGCCGACGCCCAGTGCGATCGTCGCGAGCATGGTCAGGGCGATGTTGCGTTCGGCGAACAGACGGAGATTGACGATCGGTGACGTGCGGCCCAGCTCCCACCACACCCACCACGCGAAGATCACGACTCCGGCGAGAAGCAGACCGAGCACGCGAGTATCACTCCATCCCCAGGTTTTGCCCTGGGTGAGTGCCAACAGAATCGTGGAGACCGATACCGCAAGGCCGGCTGCACCGACGAAGTCCACCTGCCGGTGCTCGGCAGCATTGCGACGACGCCACGGCAGCACCGCCTCGATCAGCACGATGCACGCGACGGCGTAGGCGGCGGTGACGACGAAGATGTACCGCCAGTCACCCAGATCGATGATCAGTCCGGCAACCAGAAGCGATGCCGCACCGGCGGCCACGGCAGACCCGGAGATCAGCGCGATTGCCATCGGCACCTTCTTCGCCGGCAGATGTTCCCGGGCGAGACCGATACACAGGGGCAGGATGGCGCCGGCGACACCCTGAATCGCGCGTCCGGCGATGATGCCCCCGAGCGTACCGAAAGCCACGCTGATGAGGGAACCGAGTGCAGCACAGACCAGAACGATGATCAGTACGCGTTCGCGGCCGTACATGTCGCCGAGCCTGCCGCATACCGCCGCGGAGGCCGCGGCAACGAGCAGGAACGCGGTGACGGTCCAACCGACAATGGAGGCGTCGGCTTCGAAGACGCGGGCGAACGTCGGCAACGCGGCGTACATCATCGATGTTTCGAAGGCGCTGATCACCTCCACCGCGATCAGGACGGCCACGATCACCCACACGGGCCGGTTCCGCTCATACCGACGCTCGCTGCGTGTCGTTGGCCGTCGATCAACTGTGGCCACTGTGCTCATGGGCGCTCCTGTAGTCCTTTTGATCCCCCGGAAGGCACCGTACGATTGTGTTGCCGATCACAATGCCCGAATACCGCTCAGCGGGACCTGCCCCGACGCGCCCTGAGCCTGTGACCACCATTCGACACAGCCATTGCGGCACCGAACAACATGAAGGAATCGTTCAGAAGCTCCGAGACATACCGACGAAGGAGGAACGAAGCAGGGTCCTTCCGATGTCGAGGAATCAACCGGTTCTGAACGGGTGCATGCTCGCCTGGCAGGAAGTGCTGACTTGACTGCAGTCGCCCTTTCCCCGCCGAACACAAGATCCACGGTCGACAGCACAGGGGCGACACCCTGTAGACGCAGCGCACCGGTCGGTCCAGACCTACCGCCACATCCTGGTCGCCACATCGATCCCCAGACTCCACCGGCATCCGGTGAAAATCGACGAGCAACGACGAAATCGCGGTCCACTACGCCGCCACCGTGCGTATCACCGCGGTCAGTCAGTGGCTGCAATCAGCCGCTTTGTGAAACACGGCCCAGACCAGCAATATTCACCACTGTTGCGTCGAGTCGGTGGAGTCAACCGTCCGCACATGATTGCGGCATCAAGTGACATGAGTCACATCTTGGAATCGTTAGTGACCGCATTCATAGTCCGTGCTATCTTTCGTCACGAACTGAGGCCACCGATTTCATAAGCGGCCACAGTACCCTCCGGGGTCAACCGTCACGCGCGTCGAGGTTCTGTGCACCGCAGTGCCTTTCGAGCGAAGTGATCCACCGTCACATACACCTGTCGATCTCTGCTGCCCGCAGATCGGCGTGCTCGACCGCGCCATCCCGCAAGGACAGGCGCCGCACACACCACAGTAGGGGTATCCATTGAGCAACAAGCACGCATCCGGACTGCGCCGCGCCGCCCGGATCGGCGGCGTCGCCGCTGCCGCCATCGCACTGGGGTTCGCCTCCGCAGGCGCGGCACACGCCGACACCTTCGTTCCCCTGCCCGACGGTGAGCAGATCGTCGGCACCCACAAGATCACACGAACCGCCGAAAGCGCGCTGATCTCGCCGTCGCTCGCGGCCAACGGCGCCGGCCGCGTCGCGTGGGTCTCGGGAACCGTCACAGCCACGGTGACCGGGCTTCCCGCCGGCCTCGAGGCCGGACCGACCAACGGCGGTATCGCCAAGGACGCCAACGGCACCCAGGGCACCTCCACCAACGGTGTTCCGCGTCTGACGACCGGCTACATCGTCGGCTGCCAGGTCGACGTCAGCAAGATGTCGGGAACCCTCGGTTTCAACATGGGAATGTCGGCGGACCTGGTCAAAGAATCCATGGGCGGCAACGTCGGCGGAACCGCCTCACTGGCGATCCCCCTCAGCGCCGGCCAGGTCAAGTTCGTTCCGGTACAGGCCAGAGACATCAAGGCCGACGGGACGTACACGATCCAGTACCAGGACGCACAGCTCGAGGTCCAGGGCTGCGGCGGCTACGCCCAGGCCCGCGCCTACACGGTCCTGGAAGTGACGGGCAACGACTACGTCAAGACCACGCTGTACGGCCAGCCGTTCAGCATCGGCTGACCCAGCCCGAGACCGTAATTCCCGCCTCCTCGCTACGCGCGAGACCCGACCTCGAGAGTAGAAACACATGAAGACCAGCGTCATCAGCGGCCTCAAGATGGCCGGCGTGGGCGCGACGATCGCCGTGGCCCTCGGATTCGCTTCCGCAGGTGCCGCCAACGCCGATACCTTCGTCCCGCTGCCGGATGGAAACATCTCCCAGACTCTGCCGGACGGCACCGTCGTGACCGTCACACGCACCGGCGAGACGGCGAATATCTCCCCGTCGATGGGGGCCACGCCCCTGCACCGCAACGTCTGGGTGTCCGGCAATGCAAAGGTCGAGCTCAGCGGACCGGGCGCACAGATCGGTGGCCGCATCCAGCCCGGCTACATCGTCGCCTGCCAGCTCTCGCTCACCGCGAACCTCAACGGCGGCCTGAACGCCGGCGGCGGCATCACCGGCACCGCGACCGCGACGACACAGTCCGGGACCCTCGGTGCCAACGCCGGTGCGGGAATCACCCTCGCACCCAACCAGGCGTATGACTACAAGGTCATCGACATCACCACCACCGACGCGTTCGGCGCCGAGACGCACCGCAACTTCAACAC
>NZ_JBKFBA010000041.1:5377-43427 GCF_053345925.1 Rhodococcus sp. C26F | reverse complement strand
CCCCGAACGGGAACAGTAGGGGTGGCCGGAACTACAGATCGAGAGCCGCCGAGGCCGAGAACGTCCGGCCCGGATCACGATCGGCGAAGTAACCGCCGAGCTCGTCGGCGAGCGCTGCGGGGGTCCACTGCCCGTCGGCGTCGAAACGCTGCTCGACGACCGGCGCGGCCATCAGGGCCACCATGGGTCCGTAGACGATGAAGACCTGCCCGTTGACGCGATCGGCCGCCGGGGAGGCGAGATAGGCGACCAGATTCGCGACGTGGTCGGGCGAGAGCGGATCGATGCCGTCGTCCGGTGCGTCGCCGAAGACCGCCTCGGTCATCGACGTGCGCGCGCGGGGGCAGATCACGTTCGCCCGGACCCCGTACCGCTCGAGACCCCGGGCGGCCGAGAGGGTGAGTGCGGTGATGCCGGCCTTGGCGGCGCCGTAGTTGGGCTGCCCGGGCGGACCGAGCAGACCGGCCTCCGAGGACGTGTTGACCAGGCGCCCGTAGACGGGGCCACCCTCCTGTTTCGACCTGTCGCGCCAGTAGGCCGCGGCATTGCGGGAGAGCAGGAAGTGACCGCGCAGGTGCACGGCGACCACCGAATCCCATTCGTCGTCGGACATGTTGGGCAGCATCCGATCCCGCGTGATGCCCGCATTGTTGACGACGATGTCGAGACCACCGAACTTGCCTTGCGCCGCGGCGAGCATCGCATCGGCCGTCTCACGCTCGGCGACGCTGCCGGGCACGAACTCCGCCTCGGCACCGAGATCGCGGATCCGCGCGAGGGTGTCCTCCACCGCGTCGTTCTCCACGAGATCGTTGACCACCACCGATGCTCCGGCCCGCGCGAGCGCGAGCGCCTCGGCACGTCCGAGACCCGCTCCGGCTCCCGTGACGACGGCGACCCGCCCTTCGAGAGACACCCGATCGTCGTTCTCCGCGCCACCGTTGGCGTCCGCACTCATCCACGTACTCCTCGAGATTCGGGCCGATTGCCGGCCGCACGCCGGTACTCTCCCCACCAGGACCCGGGGGCACCGAAAATGTAGAACTTGTTATTTTTCCTGACAAGGGTCGGTGCCGGTCACCGTCCGACGCTCACGCCTCGGCGAGCGCCGCACGCGGGCACTGGGCGACGGCCTCGCGGACGGCGTCCTCGCTACCCTCGGGTACGGGATGCGTGACGATCAGCTCGTCGTCGTCGTTGAGATCGAAGACGTCGGGCGCCAGCCCGACACACACGCCGTTCGCTTCACAGCGGTCGAAGTCGACCTTGACATCCATTCCGGGACCTCGCTTCACATTCGCGCCGACCGATCGGGTCCAGACTAGAACGCGTTCCAATTCTGTGCAATGATTCGCGATGATCCCACAGAGACGATTCGCGGGGACACGCAGCGACGAAACGGAGCGTTCGTGGACATCTCCTACACCCCCGGGCAACAAGCCCTCCGCGAGGAATTGCGGGCCTATTTCGCACAGATCATGACACCCGAGCGCCGCGAGGCGCTCGCGGCCACGACCGGGGAGTACGGCTCCGGCAACGTGTACCGCGAGGTCGTACAGCAGATGGGCAAGGACGGCCGGCTCACCCTCGGGTGGCCCGAGGAGTACGGTGGCCAGAACCGTTCCGCGATGGACCAATTGATCTTCACCGACGAGGCGGCCATCGCCGGCGCGCCCGTCCCGTTCCTCACCATCGACTCGGTCGCGCCGACGATCATGCACTACGGCACGGACGAGCAGAAGGAGTTCTTCCTCCCTCGCATCTCCGCGGGCGAACTGCACTTCTCGATCGGCTATTCCGAACCCGGCGCCGGCACCGACCTCGCCTCCCTGCGCACCACCGCGGTGCGCGACGGCGACGAGTGGGTCATCAACGGGCAGAAGATGTGGACGAGCCTGATCGCCTACGCCGACTACGTCTGGCTCGCCGCGCGCACCAACCCGGATGTCAAGAAGCACAAGGGGATCAGCGTCTTCATCGTGCCGACCGACGCTCCCGGCTTCTCGTACACCCCCGTGCACACCATGGCCGGCCCCGACACGAGCGCCACCTACTACCAGGACGTGCGCGTCCCGGCGTCCGCGCTCGTCGGCGAGGTCGACGGCGGCTGGGCGCTCATCACCAACCAGCTCAACCACGAGCGAGTCGCGCTCACCTCCGCCGGCCCCGTGCGCACCGCGCTGACCGAGGTCCGGCGCTGGGCGCAGGAGACGCATCTGCCCGATGGGCGACGGGTGATCGACCAGGAATGGGTCCAGATCAACCTGGCACGCGTCCATGCCAAGGCCGAATACCTGCAGCTGATGAACTGGGACATCGCCTCGAGCGCCGGCACGACCCCGCTCGGCCCGGAGGCCGCCTCGGCCAACAAGGTGTTCGGAACCGAATTCGCGACCGAGGCCTACCGGTTGCTCATGGAGGTCCTCGGACCTGCGGCGACGGTACGGCAGAACTCGGCCGGCGCACTGCTCCGCGGCCGGATCGAACGCATGCACCGCAGTTCTCTCATCCTCACCTTCGGTGGCGGCACCAACGAGGTCCAGCGCGACATCATCGCGATGACCGCTCTCGGCCAGCCGCCCGCCAAGCGTTAGAAAAGGACGCGCACCGTGGACTTCACCCTTACCGAGGCCCAGCAGGATCTCGCAGAACTGACCCGCAGCATCGTCGCGGACATCGTCACCAACGAGCACCTGCGCACACTCGATGCCTCCGAGGACCGCCTCGACCGCACCCTGTGGGACACGCTCGCATCGTCGGGCGTGCTCGGCGCCGCTCTTCCCGAGTCGCTGGGCGGAGACGGGTACGGCCCGCTCGAGCAGGCGAGCATCCTGCGTGAACTCGGCCGCGGCGTCGCCGCCGTCCCGTACATCGGCTCGATCGCCGCGTGCGCGTCGGCGATCGCGGAGTTCGGCACCGCCGAGCAGCAGGCCGAGTGGGGACGCCCTGCGGCGACCGGCGAGCAGATCCTCTCCGCCGCGCTCGCCGAGGAACTGAACCCCGATCCCACGACCCCGGCGACCCGGGCGCAGGTCACGGGCGACGGGCACGTGCTCGACGGCGTGAAGATCGTCGTCGACTCGGCGCCGGTCNGGTCGCCGACGGTTTCCTCGTCCCGGCCACCGTCGGCGACTCGGTGTCGGTCTTCCTCGTGCGACCGGACGATCCGGGTGTCTCGATCACCCGGCAGCAGACCACCGACTTCGACAGTCGCGGCATCGTCACCCTCGAGCAGGTCGCGCTCCCGGCCGACCGTGTCCTCGGCACCGACGGCCTCGCCGTGGCGACGTGGTTGCGCGACCGCAGCCTGCTCGGCTCCGCCGCCTACCAGTGCGGCGTCCTCGAACAGGCGCTCGAGCTCACCGCGCAGTACGCGCGCGAACGCGTCCAGTTCGACCGCCCGATCGGCAGTTTCCAGGCCGTCTCCCAGCGACTCGCCGACGCCTACATCGACGTCAAGGCGGTGCGACTGACCTTGTGGCAGGCCGCCTTCCGCATGGCCTCGGGTGAGCGTCACGACGACGCCCTGCGCACCGCGGCCTTCTGGGCGGCCGATGCGGGACACCGTGTCGCGCACACGACCGTGCACGTGCACGGCGGTGTCGGACTCGACGAGGACCATCCGGTGCACCGCTACTTCCTCGCGGCCAAGCACCACGAGTTCCTGCTCGGCTCCGCCACCGACCAGTTGCGCGCGCTCGGACGCGAACTCGCCGACGTCCCGGCCTGATCGCATGACCGCCTTCACCGTCACCGAACTGCTCGAACGACTCGCCGGCGTCGACGATCGGGGTCTGCGCTTCGAGGAGACCGAACTGTCCTGGCGCGAGCACGTCGCGCAGTCCCGGCGACGCGCGGCACTGCTGTGCGACCTGCTCGACGACCCGGCACCGAAGCACATCGGGATCCTCATGGACAACGTCCCGGAGTTCTCGTTGCTTCTCGGCGCCGCGGCCTTCTCCGGTTCGGTGGTGGTGGGCCTGAACACGACCCGGCGCGGCGCGGCGCTCGCCCGCGACATCGCGCTCGCCGATTGCCGGGTCGTGTTCACCGAGGCCGCCCATGCGTCACTGCTCGACGGTGTGGATCTCGGCGACGTGCGGGTGATCGACGTCGACTCCCCCGAGTGGCCGGCGATGCTCGCCCCGTTCGCCGGCACGGTCGTGGAGACTGCCGCGCATTCCCCCGACGACCTGTTCATGCTGATCTTCACGTCGGGCACGAGCGGCGACCCGAAGGCCGTGCGGTGCACGCACCGCAAGTTCACCGATCCCGCGACGATGCTCGCCACGCGGTTCGGTCTCGGCTCCGACGACACCGTGTACGTGTCGATGCCCCTGTTCCACTCCAACGCGATGATCGCCGGCTGGTCGATCGGACTCGCCGCGCGCGGCAGCATCGCCCTGCGTCGCCGGTTCTCGGCGTCGGGTTTCCTTCCCGACGTCCGCCGTTACGGCGTGACCTTCGCGAACTATGTCGGCAAGCCGCTGTCGTATGTGGTGGCGACTCCCGAGCAGCCCGACGACCACGACAACCCGCTGCGCATCGTGTACGGCAACGAGGCGTCGGCCGCCGACGTCGCCGAGTTCACGCGGCGCTTCGGCGCACGGGTGGTCGACGGGTTCGGCTCGACCGAGGGCGGCATCGCGATTGCGTCGGCACCCGACGCCCCGGCCGGCGCCCTCGGCCGGCTTCCCGAGGGCATCGAGATCCTCGATCCCGAGACGGGGCGACGCTGCCCTCCGGCGGTGTTCGACGCGAACGGCAGGATCACCAACGCCGACGCCGCGACGGGCGAGCTCGTCAACGTGCGCGGCGCCGGTCTGTTCGACGGCTACTACAACAACCCCGAGGCCGACGCCGAACGCCTCCGCGACGGTCGCTATCACAGCGGCGACCTCGCCTACCGGGACGAGAACGGCTTCGTCTACTTCGCCGGACGCAGTTCGGGCTGGCTCCGGGTGGACGGTGAGAATCTCGGTGCGGCACCCATCGAACGCATCCTGATGCGGTACGAGGGTTTCGCTCAGGTCGCGGTGTACGGGGTGCCCGACCGCAACGTCGGCGACCGGGTGATGGCCGCGGTGATCCCTGCGGCGGGCTCCGACTTCGATCCGGTCGCGTTCGCGCGTTTCCTCGATGTGCAGACCGATCTCGGCCCCAAGCAGATGCCCGGTCTGATCCGTGTCTGCAGCGAGTTCCCCCGCACCGCGACCTTCAAGGTCCTGACCCGTTCCCTGGCCGCCGAACGCTGGTCCTGCAGCGATCCGGTGTGGCTTCGGGAACGTGGCGATTCCGAATTCCGGCTGTTGTCAGACGAACTGGTGCACCTTCTCGAACCCGCCTCCGTCGGCACTTCTGCGCGATAGCGTCGTCCCGAGACCCGGGATCGCTCCCTTGCCGCTCTACATACCCTGGGGTATGTTCGGCGCACCCGAGAGGTCGGGACGCGGTTTCGTCGATGCGACCGTGGAAGAAGCGAGGATTCATGGGATCGGTGCCACGCGCGACCGCACACGCACTCGGCGGCTTCTATGCGCTGTCCCTCGACGCGTTCACCGCCCTGTTCCGCTCCCGCTTCCAATGGCGCGAATTCCTCACCCAGTTCTGGTTCGTCGCCCGGGTGTCGCTCGTGCCCACGATCCTGATGTCCGTCCCGTTCACCGTCCTCGTCGTGTTCACGCTCAATTCGCTGCTGCTCGAGATCGGTGCCGGCGACCTGAGCGGAGCGGGTGCCGGGCTCGGCGCCATCACGCAGATCGGCCCGCTCGTGACGGTGCTGGTCGTCGCCGGGGCCGGCGCCACCGCGATCGCCGCCGACCTCGGCTCCCGCACCATCCGCGACGAGATCGCCGCGCTCGAGGTACTCGGCATCGACCCCGCCGCCCGGCTCGTGCTGCCGCGCGCCCTGGCGTCGACCGTCGTCGCGGTCACGCTCAACGGGGCGGTGTGCGCGATCGGCCTGATCGGCGGGTTCTTCTTCTCGGTGACCCTGCAGAACGTCGATCCCGGCGCCTACGCCGCGGGGGTCACGCTGCTCGTCGGTCCCGGTGAGCTGTTGCTGTCGGAGATCAAGGCGGCGGTCTTCGGTCTGCTCGCGGGCCTGATCGCGTGCCATCGCGGGCTCTCGGTCAGCGGCGGCCCGAAGAGCGTCGGCGAGGCCGTCAACGAGACGGTGGTCTTCGCGTTCGTCGCGTTGTTCCTCGCCAACATGCTGCTCACCTCGATCGGTATCGCGGTGATGGGTCGGTGAACGCGATGAGCGTGGTGATGGGGCGATGAGTATCACGGGGACGGCCACCGGTCGGACTGCGCAGGTGATGCGCCGCCTCGGCCACGGGATCTCGCGCAGCATCGACACCCTGGGGCGCCAGGTCGTCTTCCTCGTCGGCGCGCTGTTCTCGACGGTGCGGGCGGCCCGGCACCATCCGCGCGAGACCCTGCGTGTGGTCTCGGAGATCGGTCTCGGCACCGGTGTGCTCGCGATGGTGGGCGGCAGCGTCGCCATCATGGGCTTCCTCACCCTGTTCGCCGGCGCGACCGTCGCCGTTCAGGGCTTCACCTCGCTCGGCAACATCGGTGTCGAAGCGCTCACCGGTTTCCTGTCCGCCTACGTCAACGTCCGGGTCGTCGCACCCGTGACGGCCGGTGTCGGTCTCGCCGCGACCATCGGCGCCGGCACCACCGCGCAACTCGGCGCGATGCGGATCAGCGAGGAGATCGACGCGCTCGAGGTCATGGCCATCAAGTCGGTGCCGTATCTCGTCGGCACCCGCATCCTGGCGGGCCTGATCGCCGTCGTGCCGCTGTACTCGCTGTCGGTGCTGGCGTCGTTCCTGTCGAGCCGCATCGCGACCGTCGTGGTGCTCGGCCAATCACCCGGCGTCTACGACCACTATTTCGCGACCTTCCTGCGTCCCACCGACGTGCTGTGGTCGTTCGGGCAGGCGATCACCATGGCCGTGGTCGTCATGACCGTGCACAGCTACTACGGCTACACCGCCACGGGCGGGCCGTCCGGCGTCGGTGTCGCGACGGGTCGCGCGGTGCGGATGTCGCTCATCGCGGTGGTGACGGTGACCCTGCTGATCTCCCTGGTCCTCTACGGCAGCAGCCGCCAGCTGCATCTGGCGGGGTGAGTAGCGTGCCCACCTGGTTGCCGAAGGTCGCTGCGATCTGCTTCGTCGTCGTCTCCGCGCTCGTTCTCGTGTTCGTCTACCACGGCTTCCGCGGCTCGTTCACGCCCGGCGTGAAGGTGACCGTCGAGAGCGGCCGCTCCGGCCTGATGCTCGAGGACGGTGCCATGGTCAAGGCGCACGGGGTGCACGTCGGCAGCGTCACGGCGGTGCAGCAGACGCCGTCCGGCGCGGTGATCGAACTGCGCCTGGATCCGGACGCCGCCGCCCGGTTGCCCGCCGACCCCGGCGCCGACATCCGCGCCACGACGGTCTTCGGCGCCAAGTACGTCACCCTCACCGACCCGCCGTCACCCGGCCCGGTCGGCCTGGTCGAGGGCACGGTGCTGCGCGCATCGAGCGTGACCGTGGAGACGAACACCGTCTTCGAATCCCTGTCCGACGTCCTGCAGGCGGTCGATCCGGCGAAGCTGAACCGCACGCTCGGTGCGCTGTCGTCGGCGTTGCGCGGACAGGGCGAGTCGCTCGGCCGCGCACTCGTCGACACCGATGCCGTCCTCACCCGGATCGAACCGCGCACCGAGACACTGCGACGCGATCTCGCCACCGCCGAGGCGACCGCCGACATCTACGCCGGAGCCACCGACGGGATCGTGGCGTCGTTCGACAACCTCGCGGTCACCGGCACGACCCTCGTCGACCGCGCCGACGACCTCGACCGCGTCCTGCTCGCCGCGATCGGTATGGGCGACGCCGGTCGTCGTGTGGTCGAGCCGAACAGCGAGCAGATCGTCGACGTGCTCGATCTGCTGCGCCCGACGGTCTCTCTCCTCGAGGAGTACTCGCCGGTCCTCCCATGCTTCCTGCAGGGTGCCGACCGCGCCCGGCAGCTCGCCGAACCGGCCTCGGGCGGCAACGGCTCGTCGATGATGCTGAAGTCGACCTTCCTGCTCGGCACCGACCCGTACGAATATCCGCGCAATCTCCCGGTGGTCGAGGCCACCGGCGGGCCACGCTGCGGTCCCCTGCCGATCGTGACGGCCGACGAGACCCCCGCCCCGTACGTCGTGGCGAACACCGGCGCCAACCCGTTCGAGGCCGGCAACACCTCACCGGTCTTCGTCCCCGACTCGCTGTTCGAACTGCTCACCGGAGGCGCCGGATGACACGCACCGCGATCGCCGCGGGCATCTACGCCCTCGTCATGGTTCTGATCCTCGCCGGACTGTTCGTCGTCTTCGGCCAGGTCCGGTTCGGTGAATACACGCGCTACCACGCGGTCTTCGACGACGTCTCCGGTCTCGAGGAGGGCCAGTTCGTCCGTGTCTCCGGAGTCGAGGTCGGCAGGGTCACCGCCGTGGAGTTCGGCGAGAACAACCGCATCGACGTGGCTTTCGAGGTCGACTCGTCGTACACCCCGACCCGCGCGAGCATCGCCACCGTGCGCTATCTCAACCTCGTCGGCGACCGCTATCTCGAATTATCCGACGGCGCCGGCGATCCCACGCTCATGGCGGCGGGCGAGACGATCGGCACCGACCGGACCCGGCCGGCACTCGATCTCGACGTGCTCATCGGCAGCTTCACACCGCTGTTCCGCGCGCTCGAACCCGAACAGGTCAACCGGTTGTCGGCCGATCTCATCACCGTGCTGCAGGGGCAGGGCGGCACCGTCGAATCCGTCCTCGCCCAGGCGGCCTCGCTGACCTCGCACATCGCCGACCGCGACGTGCTCGTCGGGCAGGTGATCACGAACCTCGACTCGGTGCTCGCGAACCTCGCCGCGCACCGCGACACCTTCGACACCGCACTGATGCGCGCCCACGAGGTGGCCGCGCGACTCGCGCAGGACGCCACGCTCGTCGGCGACGCCGTCACCCACATCGATGCGATCGGCGGGTCGCTCACCGATCTGCTCGCGCAGTCCCGCACCTCACTTGCCGGCACGATCCGCGAAACCGGCAACGTCGCCGCGCAGGTCGACTCGCGCAGCGACACCGTCGAACAACTGGCGACCGAACTCCCCGACGTCTACAAGGCCCTCACGCGACTCGGCGCCTACGGCGGATTCTTCAACTACTACCTGTGCGGCATGCTCATCGAGATCAACGACCTGTCCGGGAACAAGGTCACCTCACCGCTGTTCGGGCAGACGACGGGCAGGTGCGCTCCGGCATGACCCAGTTCCGCGAGATGAATCCCGTGCGTGTCGGCGTCGTCGGCACGATCGTGCTCGTCGTGCTCGTGCTCGGCGCCCTGAACATCCGTTCCCTGCCGTTCCTCGACGGTGGCACGACCTACCGGGCGAGATTCGTCGACGCCGGCGGTCTGAACACCGGCGACACCGTGCAGGTCGCGGGCAAGGACGCCGGGCGGGTGACCGACATCGACATCGACCACGACGCCGTGGCCGTCACGTTCACGGTCGACCGGGCGGTGGTCCTGGGCACCGACACCGCCGTCGAGATCGCCACCGCCACCGCGCTCGGGGCACGCAACCTGCGCGTGCGTCCCGCCGGTCCGGGACGACTCGAGGACGGCGCCACCATCGACCTCGACCGCACCGTCGCGCCCTATCAGTTGACCGACGCTCTCGGCGATCTCACCGACACCGCCGCGGCGATCGACACCGAGCAGCTGCGCGAGTCGATGGAAGTGCTGTCCGACACCCTGCGCGAGACGCCCGACGACGTCGGCGCGGCGCTCGACGGTGCGCGGCGACTGTCCGAGACCGTCGCGTCGCGGGACGAATCCCTGCGGGCGCTGCTCGCGCACGCCGAACAGGTCACCGAGGTCCTCGCCGAGCGCAGCGACGCGATCGACGCCCTGATCGTCGATGCCGACCGCATCCTCGGCGAACTGCACCGCCGCCGAGCCGCTCTCGACACCCTGTTCGCGAACGTCGATGCGCTGTCGATCCAGATCTCGAATCTCGTCGCCGACAACGAGGCACAACTCGAACCCACCCTCGGCAAGCTGAACGCCGTCCTCGGGATCCTCGAACGCAACCGCGACAACATCGCTCTGGCCATCGAGCGGCTGGGCCCGTACGCGACCGAACTCGGCGAGGCCGTCGCGTCCGGCCCGTTCTTCAACTCGTACATCCAGAACCTGTTGCCCATGCAGATCATCGAGCCGGCCCTGACCGCCGCGCTCGAGAAGGCCGGCATCACGCCGCCGGGAGGTACACCGTGACGCGACTACGTCCCCTGATCTCGTGGGGTGTCCCGATCCTGCTCCTCGCCGTCGTCGCGGTGGTGTCGTTCACCGTCGCGCCGTGGCGGTCGGCCGACGAATACGCTGCCGAATTCACCTCGAGCCGTGGCCTGTACGTGGGTGACGACGTGCGCATCATGGGGGTCGAGGTCGGGCGTGTGACGAAGATCGAACCGCGCGGCGATCGCGTCCTCGTGCGCTTCGACATCGACTCCGAGCGCCGCATCCCCGCCGACGCACAGGCCGCGATCGTCGCCCCCACTCTGGTTTCCGCCCGCTTCGTCCAGCTCACCCCACCGCACACGGGAGGACCGGAACTGCCGGTGGGAGCAACGATTCCCGTCGAACGCACCGCGGTCCCGGTCGAATGGGACGAGATCACCGAACAACTGACGCGACTGACGACCGAACTGGGGCCCGACGACACCGACCCGCAGGGGGCACTCGGTGAGGTCCTCGACGTCGCGGCCGCCAACGCCGAGGGACACGGCCCCGCCCTGCGCGACAGCCTGCAGCAGCTCGCAACGGCGATGCGCACGATCTCCGACGGCCGGCACGACCTGTTCGGCACCCTCGGCAACCTGCAGGTCTTCGTCGAGGCACTGTCGATGAGCGGCGATCAGATCGTCTCCTTCCACGACCGGCTCGCGTCCGTCACCGAGATCCTCGACGCCAACCGCGACGACATGGGCGCCGCGCTGGCGGGACTCGACGCCGTCCTCGTCGACGTCGAGCGGTTCGTCCGCGACAACCGCGAGCGCGTCGACACGACCGTCGATCGCACGGCCGCACTGACCGAGACCCTGGCGGCGCAGCGCGACGGGATCGCGCAGGTACTGCACGTCGCACCGACGGCGTTGTCGAACCTGCAGGGCATCTATCAGCCCGCGCACAACACGGTGGTCTCGGCGTTGTCGCTGACCAACTTCGCCAATCCTGCCCAGTTCGTCTGCTCTGCGCTCGCCGCGGCCGAGCAGGTCGACGCGCACACCGCGTCGGAGTTGTGCGTGCAGTATCTCGGCCCGATCCTGCCGCTGCTCGCGATGGACTACCCACCCGTGCGCATCAACCCGACGCGCGGCGTGGGTGCATTGCCCGACCAGCTCGTCTACACCGAGCCCGAGTTGATGCCGGCGCCCGGTGCGCCGTCGCCGGCCTCGCTGGCCGATCTGCTCTCCCCGGGGGCGCCGTGAGAACACGAGTCCTGCGCGCGGTCGGTGTCCTCGCCTGCCTGGCCCTGACCGCCGGGTGCGAGTGGCGCGGCCTGAACAGCCTGCCCCTTCCCGGCACGCACGGTCGCGGCGACGACGCGTTCGCCGTGATCATCGAGATGCCCGACGTCACGACCCTTGAACGCAATTCGCGGGTCCGCGTCGGCGACGTCACCGTCGGGCGGGTCGCCGACCTGCGGCTCGGCGACGGACATGCGCTCGTGACGGTGATGGTCGACGGCAGCACGGTGCTTCCGGAGAACACGGTCGCGAAGATCGGGCAGACGAGCCTGCTCGGGTCCGCCCACGTCGAACTCTCTCCCCCGCTCGCCGAACCCGCCCGTGGCCGGCTCGGGGACGGCGACGTCATCCCCCTCGAGCGGGCGGGTGCGTCCCCCACCACCGAGCAGACCCTGTCGTCGCTGTCGCTGGTGCTCAGCGGCGGTGGCCTCGCCCAAGCCCAGGAGATCACCCGCGAACTCAACCGGGCGATGGACGGACGGCAGGAGTCGGTGCGGGCCCTGCTCACCCGCCTCGACGCGGTGCTCGCCGGGCTGGACGGCCAGAAGGAGCAGATCGTGAGCGCGATGGAATCGCTCGACGCACTCGCCGTCGAGGTCGCCGAGCACAACACCGAGATCGCGGCGGCGACGGACGATCTCGCGCCCGCCATGGAGGTGTTGTCCACCCAGCGCGACGACCTGACCCGCGCCGCCGATGCGCTCGGGCAGTTCGGGCGCGTCGCGAACGAGGTCGTCGAGGCGAGCGGCGACGACGTCGTCGCGAACCTGCGTGATCTCGAACCGGTGCTGGCCTCGCTCGCGTCGGCGGGCGACTCGCTCACCGAGTCGCTGCGCTACCTGCTGACCTTCCCGTTCCCCATCGACACCTACCGCAACGCGGTGCGCGGCGACTACGCGAACGGCACGGTCATCCTCGACCTCACCCTGCCGACCCTCGAGAACGCACTGCTGCTCGGCACGCCCTTCGAGAACGCACTCACCGGCGGCGGGCGACCCGTGCCGGATCTGGTGTCGCTGCTCGTCCCGCCCGTGTCGGAGCCGACCCGATGAGCCCGGCTGCGGTGCTGCGCCGCAAACTGGCGGTGTTCTTCTCGTTCGGGATCGCGGCGGTGCTGATCGTCGCGCTGTTCATCGTCGAGGTGCCCGCCCTGTTCGGGGTGGGACGCTACGAGGTGCGTCTCGACCTCGCCGACGCCGGGGGTCTGTATCCCTCGGCGAACGTCACCTACCGCGGCATCGAGATCGGCCGGGTGACGTCGCTGACCATGACCACCAGCGGCGCCGAGGCGGTCCTGTCACTCGACTCGGATGTCCCGGTGCCCGCCGATTCGGCAGCACAGGTCCGCAGCATGTCGGCGATCGGCGAGCAGTACGTCGAGTTCCTGCCCGACGGCGAGGACGGCCCGTATCTGACCGCGGGGTCGATCGTTCCCCGCGACCGCATCTCCGTGCCCGAACCGATCGGCGGTGCACTCGACCAGCTCGACGCCACGCTGCAATCCGTGGGTCCCGACCGCCTCGCCCTGCTGCTCGACGAGACCCACACGGCGGTGGCAGATTCCGGCGACGCCCTGCGGATCCTCGTCGAGGCGGGCGCGGCGGTGAGCGCCGAGGCCGCCGCGAGCGCGGACAGCACCGCGGCACTGATCGATCAGGTCGGCCCGTTGCTCGACACGCAGGTCGCGTCGTCGGATGCGATCGCCCGCTGGGCGTCCTCCCTGGCGGGCACCACCGCGCAGCTGCGCGACTCCGACAGCGACGTGCGCACGCTCCTCGGCGTGACGGCCCCTGCCGCCGCGCAGGTGCAGGCACTGTTCGAGGAGGCAGAACCGACCCTCCCCCTGCTGCTCGCCAATCTCGTCACCGTCGAGCAGGTCGCCGTGGTGTACCGGCCGTCGCTCGAACAGATGCTGGTGCTGTTCCCGTCGATCATGGCGTCGACCCAGTCGGCGGGTCTGCCCAATGTCGACAACCCGTCGCAGAACACCTACTTCACCGCGACCTTCAACGACCCGCCCCCGTGCATCACCGGCTTCCTGCCGCCGGAACAGCGGCGCTCGCCCACCGAGTTCGACGTGCCCGACACCCCACCCGATCTGTACTGCAAGCTGCCGGCGGACTCCCCCATCGCGGTGCGCGGAGCACGGAACATGCCGTGCATCGAGTACCCGGGGCGCCGCGCCCCCACGGTACAGTTGTGCCGCGACGGTGGTTATTCGGCGACAAGCCTGGAAGGGCTTCTGTCGCCGCCGAACTGAGCGACGGGCGGGGCCGATGGACACCGACGGGTCATCCGGCGAGGCGGAACGCACGCCCGACGGCAGATATGTGGTGGTGAAGGGGCGGCGCTGGCGTGCCACCGATCCCGCGATTCCCGAACCGCTGCGGAAGCAGCTGGTGGCGGAGCTGATGCGCGCCCGCCGTCTCGTGAAGAGCGAGGGCGACGCCGCGCGACATCGTGTCCAGGACGCCAAGGTCGCGCTCGGTGAGCGCGGGCATCCGTGGTGGGAGCCGCTCGACGACGACGCGGCCCGCGAACGGCTTGCGGCCACGATCTGCGTACTGCTCCGGGAACGGGATCCGTCGACCATCTGCCCGAGCGACGCCGCGCGGGTTGCGGGCGGACAAGCATGGCGCGACCTGATGGACACCGCCCGCTCGGTGGCCGCCGAACTCGAACGCAGCGAACACGTCGTGATCACGCAGAAGGGCGAGCCGGTGGACGTGGAGACGGCTCGAGGCCCGATCCGGATTGCACCCGGACCGAACCTCGAGCACCCTCGTCCCTCCCCGTGAGACGAATCCGAGCGGATCAGACGCTCGCGGCCTCGTTCAGCTTCTCCAGCGTGCCGGTCGCCTCGAGGTACTCCTGCACCCAGCGTTCGATGACCGCGGAGGTCTTGTCGACCTTCGTGAACTGCCCGACGACCTGACCGACGGGGTTGAACGCGACGTCGACCGACTCGTCGGGGTACTTGTGAGTGGCGGCGACGGCCATGCCGGAGACCATGTACTGCAACGGCATTCCGAGGGGCTTCGGGTTGCCCTCCTGCTCCCACGCCTCGGTCCAGTCGTTGCGGAGCATGCGGCAGGGCTTGCCGGTGAACGAGCGGCTGCGGACGGTGTCGCGGCTGCTCGCCTTGATGTAGGCCTCCTGCTGCACCGGGGTGTTCTCGGCCTCCTCGACCATGAGCCACTGCGAACCGGTCCACGCACCCTGGGCGCCGAGCGCGAGCGCCGCGGCGATCTGCTGGCCGCTGCCGATACCTCCGGCCGCCAGCACCGGGACCGGTGCGACCTCCTTGACGACCTGCGGCCACAGCACGATCGAGCCGACCTCACCGCAGTGCCCACCACCTTCGCCGCCCTGGGCGATGATGATGTCGACACCGGCGTCGGCGTGCTTGCGGGCCTGCTTCGGCGAACCGCACAGCGCCGCGACCTTGCGACCGGCCTCGTGGATGTGCTCGATCATGTCGGCCGGTGGGGTGCCGAGTGCGTTGGCGATGAGCGTGACCTTCGGATGCTGCAGCGCCACCTCCACCTGCGGGGTCGCGGTGGCCTCGGTCCAACCGAGAAGCTGCAACGCGTTATCGTCGCCTTCGGGCAGCGGGACACCGTGGTCGGTGAGGATCTTGCGACCGAATTCGAGGGTCTCCTGCGGCACCATCGACTGCAGCATCTTCGTGAGTTCCTCGGCGGAGAGGTTCGCGTCCATGCCTTCGTACTTGTTGGGGATGACGATGTCGACGCCGTAGGGGCGGTCGCCGATGTGCTCGTCGATCCAGTTCAGCTCGATTTCGAGCTCTTCCGGTGTGAACCCGACGGCGCCGAGGACGCCGAAGCCGCCGGCCTTGGCGACGGCGACGACGACGTCGCGGCAGTGGGTGAACGCGAAGATCGGGAACTCGATGCCGAGTTCGTCGCAGATGGGCGTGTGCATTCGGCACTCCTCGATAGAAAGTCGCAAGACTGGAACACGTTCTACATTAGTGCGAGATGGCCTTGTGCGAAAGGCACGCAACAACGGACGAAGGCTCGCAACATCAGCAGTGACTGCCGACGTTGCGAGCCTTCGCCTCGCGTTGCGTACCTCAGATAACTCCCCGCTCGCGGAGTTCCTTCTGCTCGATGTCGCTCAGTCCGAGAATCTCGCCGTAGACCGCCGCGTTGTCGTATCCCGCGACGGGCGGACCGGCACGACGTACCGAACCCGGCGTCGCGGTGAGCGTCGGCACCACACCGGGGCCGAGCACGTCGGTGCCGGTGCGCTCGTCGTGATGCGGAACGATCATGTCCCGTGCTTGGAACTGCAGATCCGCGACGACCTCCGCGACCGTGTTCACCGGACCGGACACCACACCCGACGACGACAGGTGCGCCAGCAGGTCGTCGAGCGTCCACGTCGCCGCCCACTCACCGATGAGGGCGTCGAGCTCGTCCTGGTTCACGCCACGCGCGAGGTGGTCGGCGAAGCGCGGGTCGTCGGCGAGCTCGGGGCGTTCCATCGCCGCGCACAGGCGACGGAAGACCGTGTCCTGGTTGGCGGCGATGACGATCCACATGTCGTCGGACGTCCGGTACAGGTTCGACGGGGCGATGCCCTCGAGCCGGGTGCCGGAGGGGCCGCGGACGACGCCCGCGACGTCGTAGTCGGGGATCACCGATTCCTGGATGGCGAGGCACGCCTCGGTGAGCGCCACGTCGACGACCTGCCCGCGTCCGGTCCGTTCGCGACCGAGCAGCGCGGCGAGGATGCCCTGCACGGCGAACATCCCGGCGAGGGAGTCGCCGAGGGAGAGCGCGAGTCGCGGGGGTGCCTGGCCGGGATATCCGTTCAGGTGCCGCAGTCCGCTCTCCGCCTCGGCCACGGACGCGTAGCCGGCCTGCCCGGCCTTGGGACCGGTCTGCCCGTAGCCGGAGACGCGGGCCAGCACGATGCCCGGATTGATCTCGGAGAGCACGTCGTAGCCGAGCCCCCACTTCTCGAGCGTGCCGGGACGGAAGTTCTCGACCACCACATCGGACTCGGCGACGAGACGCCGGAACAGTTCCTGCCCGTCGGGTGCCCGCAGATCGAGGGTGACGCAGCGCTTGTTGCGCGCGTGCACCGTCCAGAAGTAGCGGTGCCCGTCCCGCTCGCCCTGTCCCCAGGTGCGGAGCGGGTCGGGACGCTTCGGATCCTCGATCTTGATGACGTCGGCACCCATGTCGCCGAGCAGACGTCCTGCATACGGACCGGCGATCAGGGTTCCCAGTTCGAGCACCCTGATGTCCGCCAGCGCTCCCGCTGCCTGCGACTCGCCTTGTGTCGACTCGCCTTGTGTCGACTCGACTTGTGTCACTGCCTCTTCCGTCCTCTGGTCAGTAACCGAGGTGAACCGTCTTCTCCTCGGTGAACGCTTCGAGCCCGCTGCGGCCCAGTTCACGACCGATGCCGCTCGCGTCACGTCCACCCCAGGGTAGTGCCGGATCGGGCACACCCCAGCCGTTGACCCACACCGTGCCCACACGCAACTGCGGGATCACGCTGTGCACTGTCGACAGGTTCTGGCTGAAGACGAACGCGTTGAGACCGTACTTGGTGGCGTTCGCCAGCTGCACGGCCTCCTCCGTGGTCCTGAAGGTGATGACCGTGGCGACGGGACCGAAGATCTCCTCGCGGGCGATGGTGAGGTCGTTCGTGCCGCGGAAGACGGTCGGCTCGACGAAGAAACCGCGGTCCCCGACGCGCGACCCGCCGGTCAGCAGCTGAGCACCTTCGCTGCGGCCCTTCTCGATGTAGCCGAGGATGCGATCGAGCTGCTTGCGGTTGACGATGGTGCCCTGCGTCGTCGACGCATCGAAGGGATCACCGATCACCGCGCCGCGCGCGAACTCGACGAGTCCCTCGACCACCTCATCGGCGATCGACTCGTGCACGATCACGCGCGTGCCGGCCGCGCACACCTGGCCCTGGTGGTAGAAGTTGCCCATCGCGATCCACGGCAGCGACGCCTCGAGGTCGGCGTCGGGGAAGATCAGCTGCGGGGCCTTGCCGCCGAGTTCGAGGGTCACCTTGCGGAACTTCTCCCCGGCCAGCGAGGTGATGGTCTTGCCGACGGCCGGGCTGCCGGTGAAGGTGATCTTGTCGATGCCCTCGTGGGCGGCCAGCGCAGCACCGGCTTCGGGACCGAGACCGGGCACGACGTTGAACGCGCCGTCCGGCACCCCGGCCTCGGCGAGCAGGTCGGCGAGTTTCAGCGTCGACAGCGAGGCGTCCTCGGCGGGCTTGACGACCACCGAGCATCCGGCGGCCAGGGCCGGGGCGATCTTCCAGGCCGCGACGACCGTCGGGTTGTTCCACGGGGTGATCGCACCGACCACGCCGAGCGGCTGGCGCAGGGTGAACCCGAAGCGGTGCTGCGGGCCCACATCGGGAAGGATCATCGCCTCACCGGCGATCTTGTCGGCCCAGCCGGCGTAGTGCCGGAACGACGCCGCGGCGGCGGGGATGTCCCCGGCGACTGTGTCGGCGTAGAGCTTGCCCATCTCCGCGGTCTCGAGCGCGGACAGTTCGGGGGCGTGCTGCTCGATGAGATCGGCGGCGCGGGAGAGGATCCGGCCGCGTTCGGCACCGGCCATCCGCGACCAGGCACCGGAGTCGAAGGTGTCGCGCGCGGCGAGGACGGCCGCGTCGATGTCGGCGGCCCCACCCGCCGCGACCTCGGCGACGACCTCTTCCGTCGCCGGGTTGATCGACGAGAAGTGGGCACCGGAACGGGCGGGCACGGTTCGACCGCCGATCCGCAGCTGCGGGTCGGGAACGACGACGGGTGCGGGGGTGGACAGTTCGGTCATCACGACTCCTGGGGAGAAGGTGGGGTGAAGCGTCGGGTGAGGCCGGACCACGAGGAGTCGTAGTTCGGCTGGCGATGCGCTGCGCGGTGGGCCGCGTCGGTGACGGAGAGGGCGAGTCTCGTCTCGAACATGAACGACAGGGTGTTCACGAGCTTGACCGGCTTCAATTCGGCCGACGTCGCGAGATCGAAGGTCTCGACGTCGGGTCCGTGGGCGCCCCACTGGTTGTGGAGCGAGGCGCCACCGGGGACGAATCCTTCCGCCTTCGAGTCATGCTGTCCACGAACGAGTCCCATGAACTCGGCCATGACGTTGCGGTGGAAGTGCGGTGGCCGGAAGGTGTGCTCTCCGACCACCCAGCGGTCGGGGAAGACACAGAAGTCGACGTTGGCCTGCCCCGGAATCGGGGTGGGCGAGGTGAGCACGGTGAAGATCGACGGATCGGGATGGTCCCAGCCGGCCGTGGTCATCGCGTTGAAGCGGCCGAGATCGTACTTGTAGGCACCGTGCGTGCCGTGCCAGGCGACGACGTCGAGGGGCGAGTGGTCGAGTTCGGTGGCCCACAGGTGCCCACCGAACTTCTGCACGAGTTGCACCGTGTCCGAACGGTCCTCGTACCGAGCCGTCGGGTACAGGAAGTCGCGGGCGTGGGCGAGACCGTTCGCGCCGATGGGGCCGAGTTCCGGCAGGGTCAGGGCGGCACCGTAGTTCTCGAGCAGGTAGCCGGTCGCCTTCTCCCCCACCAGGTCCACGCGGAACCTCAGACCCCTCCCGATCACGGCGATCTCACCGGGTTCGACGAGCAGACGTCCGAGTTCGGTGCACAGCAGCAGCGCGCCGTCCTGCGGCACGAACAGCAGTTCTCCGTCGGCGTCGACGAAGTACCGGTCGGTCATCGACTGCGACGCCGCGTACAGATGGACGGCGATGCCGGTGCGGGCCCGGACGTCCCCGTTGACGGCGTAGGTCGTCACGCCGTCGAGGAAGTCCGTGCCCGGCGCCGATTCCGGCTGCGGATCCCACCGCAACCGATTCGGGGTGAGCACTCCCCCGGCGTCGGGTGCCGACACCCAGCCGGCGTCGTCGATCCGTTCGAAGGGACCGTGCGCGGCGGAAGGCATGATCCGGTACGTCCATGTGCGGCGGTTGATCTCGCGGGGCTCGGTGAACGCGGTGGCCGAGTGCTGCTCGGCGTAGAGCCCGTACGCGACCCGCTGGGGCGAATTCTGGCCCCACGGAAGCACACCCGGAACGGCCTCGCTGTAGTGCTCGTTGCCGAAGCCGTGCAGATACTCGATGCCCGCGCCGCCGGGCTCCACACCGACGTCCGCGCGCTCGCTCATGTCAACGCGACCATCTCGTGCAGCGTCGAACCCGAACGCCCGTAATCGGTTCCGTCGACGGTCACCGTCATCGTGAAGTCCGACCGGAATCGGAAGTAGCCGGGATGACCGACGAGCCGGTTGACGAGCGGCTTGAGCAGCCTGCTCGACGCGAGCGGAACGTCCTCGAGCAGGTTGTGGGCGTGCACGATCTCGCGAACGGTGAGTTTGACGTCGAGCGAGCCCGGGATGCGGAGGCGGATCCACGCCGGGTAGGTGCGGTCGGCGACCGCGTTGTGCACGATCGGCCCCTCCGTCAGTTCCACCTCGCCGTTGCTGAGGATCACGTCCCGTCCCTGCGCGACCATCACCGGCTGCGACCAGTGCGAGCCGTACTTCTTCTGGGTGTGCACCATGGCGTAGACGAGGGTGAAGTCCTCGGTGTACAGCCGACCCCAGTACCACTTGTCGATGAGGCGCTTCATGTCGCCGACGCCCCAGTTGTGGTCGTGATAGCCGCGACCGGAGACCCCGGTGGTCTTCCCGTCCACCGTCACCGTCCCCGCGACCCGCGCTCGGGGTGCGCCGACGACCCACGCGAAGAATTCGCGTTCGTTGTAGCTGGTCTGGCCGCGACCGGGCATCCACGGCGGGACCTCGGCGGTGAAGGTCAGGTCGAAGGCGAGGTCTCCTTCGGACACCGACACCTGGTAGACGGGCAGCCCGTCCTCCTCGCGGACCAGCTTCGCGAAGCTCTCGCCGACGCGCACGTCGCACCGTTCGGTGGACACCGAGAGGTCGGCGTCGGTGTACGACCGGCTCGCTTCGCGCCGCTTGCCGTCCGCGCTGTAGACGTGGATCTCCACACCGGGCTTGCGGTGCACCAACTCCCGCGTCTGGATCATCGCCACGACGATCCGTCCGTCGTCGAGATGGGCGTCGAAGTACCAGTGTTCGAAGGCGTGCTTGTCGGTGGACGGGTGGGCGCCGTTGTCGGTGGCCTCCACGGCGGTGATCTCGCCGTCGCGGCGTCCGGGGCCGTTCCAGGCTTCGATGATCTGCAGGGTCATTGAGTTCTCCGTACGAGGGTGAAGGGGGCGGGGCGGGCCGGTTATCTCCGGAGCGCTCCGCTGGCGTCGAATTGTGCTTCGCGGCCTTCCGTCTGGGCGCGGTACCAGTTCTCGCGGTGGGCGCACATGATCTTCTCGTGCACGCCGGCCGCGCCGGGGACGAACCGCCGGGTGAGTTCCATCGCGGTGATGAGCGGGAAGCGGACGATCGGGATGATCACCCAGGGAGGCACTTTCGGCATCGAGTACTTGCGTCGGGTGCCCGGCCCCATGAACATCGCCGAGTACACCGAGTTGATGCGGAAGTTGTAGTGCTCCCGCAGCCTCTTCAGACCGCGGTGCCCGTCGCGCGGGGCGAACGCCTGCGGGTAGGACTCGATGAGTTCCTTGCCGTGCTCACCCGAGTCGTACGAGCGGGAGATCACGGTGGTCATGAGCGCGCGGATGCTGTCGGCGATGGTCTCGGGGTACCACTGCATTCGCACCCCGAGCAGGTAGCCCATGTACTTCTGGAAGTGGATGAGCGCGCGGATCTCTCGCGGGGTGGTGTGGTAGCCGAGGGTCCACAGGGCAAGGCCCGGGGTGAGGCTGCCGGCGATGAGGGTGAGCAGCATGTAGGTCTGGCTGATCGGCAGTCCCCACTTGGCGATGTCCCATTCGGGGTGCTTCGCGACCCGCGAGCGCACCGACACGTGCATCACGCGGACCTTCAGCGCGGTGGCCCGTCCTTTCGAACCCGGGGCGAGCAGCGCGCCCGGTTCCGATACGTCGATCCAGAACCGGCAGGTCTCGAGGAAACGGCGCAGGGCGTTGTCGCCGGCATAGCCTCCGGCGAGTGACAGCGGTGTCGCGACGGCCGCTTCGGTGTAGATCTCGAGGGTTTCGGCGCCGGCGAAGCTGAACAGCATCGTGCCCCAGCGACGCCAGATCGCGGCGCCCTGCTCGACGAGTTCGGGCTGCACCCAGTCGGGCACGGTCTCGAACTCCTCGAAGAGCGCCTTCATCGCGTCGGGCACATCGTCGAGCGAGTCGATGCCGTCGACGAGTGCCTTGTCGAGCATCTCGCGGGTCTTCTTCGGTCCGAGTTCACCGTGGTAGACCTCGTCGACGAAGCGCTCCGCCGTGGGGTCGCCGCTGAACAGGTCGTTGCACAGGGCCCGGGCCTGTTCGTCGGTGGGCAGGAAGTCGAAGCCGGTGAGCCGTCGGACGAGGTTGCGGGTGCGCTTCACCCCGGGCTTCTCCAGCGCCTGCCAGTAGGGGAAGGCGCTCGGGCATCGGTCCTGTGCGGTGGTTCCGGGACTTGCGAGTGTTCGGGTCATGCCGATACCTCCTCGAGTACCGTTCGGCCGATCCACGCGACGAGCCGTCCGACGACGTCGGAGAGTCCGTCGGGTTGATCCACGAGATAGTGGTTGAGGTTCCGCATCTCGATCAGTTCGTTGTGGGTGCCCGCGAGCGCGTCGTACATCAGCCGCGAGTCCTCGGCGAAGGCCGCCTGGTCTCCGAGCAGACTCATCACCATCGTCGGGGTGGTGACGTTGCGGAGATCGGTGAGGGCGTCGGCGTGGGTGTGGTCGACGCTCCATGTGCTGAGCCAGCTGCGCACCGTGACGAAGCGGGCCAGGCCACCGGCGGCGATGTTGGCCGCCTTCGGATCTCCGTACATGGAGCCGAGTTCGCGGTCGCTCGGGTCGAGGTTCAGGTCGACGAAGCGCGGGTCCGCGACGGTGCGATGCACGACGAAGCCGCGATCGGAGGCGCCGGTGCGTTCGAGGTCGGCGAGCTGTTCGAGCGCCCAGGCGTCGATGCGGCGCATCCGTGTGAGCTGTGCGTCGCGGTAGCGCTGCACCCATTCGGGATCGAGCGGTGCGGTGCGACCGGGGGCGTAGAGGTCTAGATCCGGATCGGTGGCGTAGGGATCGGATTCGTCGGTGACCGCGCCGTCGATCCAGTGCCGGAGAACGCGTGCCCGGCCGGGGTGTGCGCCGACGAGCATCAGGGCGTCGGCCGGTCGCAGGTTCGCCTCGGCGAACGGTGCCGGGTCGCCCGCGGGTGTGGTCGTCACGGTCGGGTTCTGCGCCTGCGACTGGTAGAACGACGCGAGCGATCCACCGCCGCTGAACCCGAGCAGCACGACCTTCTCGAAGCCGAGTTCGTCGGCCATCCACCGCACTCCGGTGCCGAGGTCGAAGGCGGCCCGCTCCATCATGAGTGCCGGTTCGTTGGACGAGTAGCGGGTGTTGAGTCCCATTGCGGGGACGCCTGCTTCGGCGAAGGTGCGGAGCAGGAAGTGGCTCAGGAAGTTCGAGGCGGGGTGGCACATGACCACACCGACGTCCTTCGAGTACCCGGGTTGCGCGACGAGGTTGCCGTGCAGCGTCGGGTAGTGGCGACTGAGCCCGGAGTGCATCTCGACGCGACCGTCGTTCGCCGGCTCGTACGGGATGCGCTGGAAGTGGTCTCGGGTCGTGGTGGAACTGGTGGAAGTCATGTCACCGTCCGGTATTTGAGCATCATGTCGTGGTCTTCGTGGTCGAGGATGTGGCAGTGCCACACATATCCCTGCAGGTCGCCGCCTGCGGTGCCGGCAGTGCTGGCGGTGCCGGCAGTGTCACCGTGGCCGGCGTGATCACCGTGTCCGCTGTGCCCGGCGCGGTGCGGGTCGAAGGTGTGCACCTCGCGTGAGAACGTCGCGTCGGGGTCGAAACCGAGTTCGTCGGCCGTCGGGAAGTACGCGACGATGCGGGTCACCGAGTTCGGATCGCAGACGACCGTGTCCTTGTAGCCGGTCTCCCACGGCTCCGGTCCCCGCATCGGTTCGACGACGTACGGGTCGGGATCGGGCGTCCACTCGAGCCCGATGGGCGGCTGCGGCTGTCGCGCACACATCGCGAGGGTGTTGATCGCCTGCCGCCCCAGCACACGGAAGTGCACCAGGTGCAGGTGGATCGGGTGCGGGTCGGGCGTCGCGTTGACGATGTTCCACTGCTCGACGGTGCCCTGACGCGGCATCTCGATGTCGGTGCTGTGGTACATCAGGTTGTTCAGCGACATGATCGACGGCGGGATCCGCACCTCCGAGGGCTGGCTCAGCGACACGTTCCGCACGTTCTGCGGCGCCGGGATCGGCCCGACCACAGGTGGAAGGCCGGGGCCGCCGCGCAGCCGGTCCGGGACCGGTCCGGTGAAACCGCGGGTGGATTCGGCCCGGAACCGCATGAACAGCGGCATGAGCACGGCACCGATCTGCGCGGCCTGCGGTGCGGCGGGTTCGGAGTTGCGCAGTTCGACGGTGGCATCCGCCTCGAGCTGCGCGAAATCGACGAGCAGGTCCACGCGTTCGCCGGGCGACAGGCGCACGCGGGTCGTGGGGGCAGGGGCGTCGAGCAGGCCGCCCTCCATGCCGATCACCCAGAACGGCATGCCGTTGGAGAAGTGCAGGTCCCAGATGCTGAACGACGCGGCGTTGAGCAGCCGGACCCGGTAGAGACCTCGCGCGACCCGCGCCTCGGGCCAGATCCTTCCGTTGACGACGCCGACGTCGCCGACCGCGCCGCCCTCCCAGCGACCCTGCGGGACGATCGGGGTGGAGCGGATGCTCTGCGAACCGTCGCTGTTCACGATCTTCTCCTGCAGCACCAGATCGAGTTCGAACTCGCCGGTGGGCAGGCCCAGCGGGTTGCCGGGCAGTCCGGTGTCGTAGTCGTCGCGGAGCAGGTACATGCCGGCCAGTCCCGCGTAGGCGTTCAGGCGGGTGACGGCCATGGCGTGGTCGTGGTACCACAGCGTCGTCGCGTCCTGGCGGTTCGGGAAGCGGTACGTGAATCCCTGTCCGGGCCGGGAGATCTGCTCGGGGTTGCCGTCGAATTCCGGAGGCGTGACCCCACCGTGCAGGTGCATCGAGGTGGGGACGTCGGTGCGGTCGCGTTCGCTCAGACCGTGCAGCGAGGTGTCGAAGTCGACGGCGAAGGGATGCGCGTCGATGCGGTTGCGGTACTCGATCGACGTCTCCTGCCCGCGGTGCGCCACGAGAGTCGGTCCGCCGTAGGTGTTGTCGCCGTAGGCGAGGGCGGGACCGGGCGGAAGGTCGCGGTGGAAGCTGTGCATCGTGCTGACGGCGTCGATCCGGTAGGACGACGAGTCCAGACGCGGCAGGAGGGGAAGGTCGTCGACGAAGGGTTCGAGTCGTGGGGAGCGGAACAGCAGGGGGCGGGACATGTCCGGCCCGTCCGCGAACGCTCGGCCGCCGAGAAGCACCACACCGGTTCCTGCGGCGAGCCCGGCGAGAAGGGTTCTACGGGTGAGTCTCTGCATGACGCGGCTTTCTGTGTTCCGGATCGGGAGTCGATGCGGACAGTCATCGTGACCGCCGCCACAGTACCATACGGTATGGTTTGGTCAATAGTGCGCACGGAGGAGTGCAGATGACTCGATTCCCCTGGTCGGTGATGGTTTCGGCGGTCGCTGTTCCCACCGTCGGCATGGTGGCACCGGCACCCGCAGCTGCCGATCCGAACACTGCACCGTGCCCCGCCGAGGACGCCGCGGTGGTGCTCGTCCACGACCTCGCGAGCACTCCGGACGTGTGGTCCGATCTGCGCGCCGACCTCACCGGCGCCGGCTTCTGCACCGTCCCGGTGACCTGGGGCGAACCGACGGGCACCGACGTCCCGCTCCCCCTCGCCGGCATGCGCGGGGTCGACGCGGGCGCACGCGACCTGACCGACGCCCTGGACGAGCTGTGCGGGCAGCGATCGCGATGCACGGTCGACGTCGTGGGCCCACGGCGCGGGTTCCCTCGTCACCCAGCGATATCTGCAGGCTCACAGCACCGATCGGGTCCGGTCGCTGACCACGCTCGGTGCCATGTGGCACGGCACGGAGATCGCCGGACTGGCCGCCGCCGAGCAGATCAGCCGCGACCTCGGCACCTATGACGCGGTCCTCGCCCTCGAGAAGCCGCTCGTCGACCCCCTGTGCGCCGGATGCCGCGAGATCATCGCCGGATCGGATCTCCTCCGCGACCTGCATGCGCGCGGCCTGCCCACGACCGGGATCGACTACACCGACATCGTCTCCCGCTGCGACGGACTCGTCGTCCCACCCGAGAACGGCGCGCTACCCACCTCGACCGTGGTCACGCTGCCCGGGCCGGATTCGTCACCATGCGTTCACCATTGGGCACTCCCCCACGACGGCTCGGCACGCGAAGCCGTCCTCACGGCACTGCCCGGTTCGGGCATGTAGTCTCGATTTCGGATCCGATCGAGACGAGGTGACCATCCGTGGCAGAGCAACCGGCGAGGAGTGGTCGCCGGTCGAGCAGACGACCACGGCTGTCCCTCGACGACTGGACCGAAGCGGGTCTGCGCCTGCTCGTCTCCGAAGGACGCAGCGCCGTGAAGATCTCGCGACTGTGCGACGACCTCGGAGTCACCAAAGGTAGCTTCTACTGGCACTTCTCCGACATCGACGACCTGATGAAGGCCATCGCCACCCGCTACACCTCGCAGGACAACGACGCCGCCCGCGGTCTGACGAGCCTCGAGGAACTGCCGGTCGATGAACGGCTCGCCCACATGGGTGCGATGCTCGTCGACGAACGCGCCTGGGAGGCCGAGGTCGCGGTGCGCGAGTGGGCGCGCAGCGATCCGCAGGTCGCCGAGTCGGTCCGCGCACTCGACCAGCGCATCATGGCCGTCGTCCGAAACTGTTTCCTCGAACTGGGTTTCGACGAGGAAGAGGCAGAACTGCGTGCCGGCACCCTCGTCTACGCGGGCATCGGCTTCCTCTACGGCCGCGACAGTCTGCCCTCCCCCACGGCCACGCAGATCCAGGAGCTGTTGAAGATCCTGGTCCGCCGCTGATCCCTGTCCGGCGCCGCTCCCGAAACGGGACGATGCCCGGGGCTGATCACTCCGCCCCGGGCACCTGCCACCCCACCACTGTGGTCCTGTCTAGCGCGCCTCGTTCAGCCGCTCGACCGCCTCGTCGTAGCCCCGGACGAGTTCGGCCATGATCTCCGCGACGGGACGGATCTCGTTCATCCGCCCCACCACCTGCCCGACCGGCATCGCGACGGCCTCGGGGTCATCGGCCGCCGACATGCGCTGATGCGCCTCGCTCACCAGGATGTTCTGTAGCGGCATCGGCAGCGGTTCGGGCGCATCGGGTTTCGACCACGCCTCCGTCCACTTGGTCTTGAGCAGACGCGCGGGCTTTCCCGAATAGATCCGCGACCGCACGGTGTCGGACGAGCTCGCTCCGAGCAACGCGCGCTGGATCGACGACGGACCGTGCGCGGCCGCCCCGAGCTTGTACTCCGAGGTGGTGAGCCAGTACGAACCCATCCACACACCGGAGGCGCCGAGGGCCAGCGCCGCCGCGACCTGCCGTCCCGATCCCACACCGCCGGCGGCGAGCACTGCCGCGGAATCGCCGAGCGCATCGACGATTTCGGGCCACAGCACCATCGATGCGATCTCACCCGTGTGCCCGCCGGCCTCGTAGCCCTGCGCGATCACGATGTCGACACCGTTCTCGACGTGCCGCTTCGCGTGCTCGACCGCACCCGCGAGTGCCGCGACCGGCACTCCCTTCTCGTGCGCGAGGTCGATGACGTCCTTCGGCGGCGACCCCAGGGCGTTGGCGATCAGGGCGGGCCGGTGCGCGAGGGCCACGTCGACGTGCGAACGCGCGACCGAATGCAGCCAGCCCAGAACACCGCTCGCCTCGCCGACGTCGTCGGACAGCGGCGGCACACCGAGTTCTTCGAGCGTGCGGTTGACGAAGGCACGGTGTTCGGCGGGGATCAGTTTGTCGAGGTCCACCGCGGTGCCCTCGGTGGGCACCTTGGCGGGCATCACGATGTCGACGCCGTACGGTTTGCCGTCGGTGTTCTCGTCCATCCAGGTCAGGACGGCGTCGAGTTCCTCCGGGTCGTTGAACCGCACACACCCGAGGACGCCGAGTCCGCCCGCGCGGCTGATCGCCGCCGCGACGTGTTCGGAAGGTGTGAATCCGAAGATCGGATACTCGATACCGAACTTCTTGCTGAGGCCGGTCTGCATGCGTCCTTCTATCCCGTCGCCGCGGCGCCGTTGCCGTCGCCGTTGTTGTAGACCTCGTCGGCCGGACGCAATCCGGTCTGGTCCTTGGCCCACCGGTAGTCGGGCTTGCCGGCCGGCGACCGCTTGATCTCGTCGACGAACCACACCGCGCGCGGCACCTTGTACCCTGCGATCTTCGACCGTGCCGTCGTCATGAGTTCGTCGAGCGTCGTCTGCTCGCCCTCGCGCAGGGCGACGACGGCGGAGACCCGCTCGCCGAAGCGCTCGTCCGGCACACCGACCACCAGGGCGTCGAAGACCGCCGGGTGCTGCTTGAGTGCGCCCTCGACCTCTTCGGGGTAGACCTTCTCGCCGCCGCTGTTGATCGAGACCGAACCGCGGCCGAGCATCGTGACGGTGCCGTCACCCTCGACGCGCGCGTAGTCGCCGGGGATCGAGTAGCGGATCCCGTTGTACTCGCGGAAGGTCGCCTTGGTCTTGGCTTCGTCCTTGTAGTAGCCGAGCGGGATGTTGCCGGTGCGCGCGACCATGCCGACCTTGCCGGAACCCGGTTCGATCGGGTTGCCGTCGTCGTCGAGGACGGTGGTCGATTCGTCGATCTTCACCGTGGGTCCGCCACCGAGGGTCTTGCCCTTCTCGGCGATACCGATGCCGCCGAAGCCGGTCTCGGACGAACCGATGGAGTCGGTGATGACCTTGCCGGGCAGCAGGTCGAGGAAGCGGTCCTTGATGGACGGGGAGAACAGAGCGGCGCTCGACGCCATGGCGAACAGGGTCGAGAGGTCGTAAGGCTGACCGGTCTTCGGGTTGCCCTCCTCGAGTGCGTCGAGCATGGGGCGGGCCATCGCGTCGCCGGTGATGAAGATGACGTTGACCTTGTGGTCGTCGATGATGCGCCACACCTCGTGGCCCGAGAACTCGGGGTGCATGATGACCTTGCCACCGCTGAACAGCGACTGGAACAGCGCCCACTGGGCGCCACCGTGGATCATCGGCGGGATGGGATAGCGCACGAGGCCGGGATTCTCGGCGCCCTCCTTCGCCAGCTGCCATTCGTCCTTGACCCACTCGCCGGTCATGAAGTTGATGCCGCCACCGAGGACACGCCAGACGTCCTCGTGACGCCACATCACGCCCTTGGGGTGGCCGGTGGTGCCACCGGTGTAGAGGATGTAGATGTCGTCGGCGCTGCGGTCTTCGAAGTCGCGTTCCGGCGAGCTCTGCGCCAGTGCCGCTTCGTATTCGATGCCACTATAGGCCGAGAAGTCGACGTCGGTGCCGTCCTCGACCACCACGACGGTCTTCACCAGCGGTGTGCTCGGGAGGACGTTCGCCACCTTGTCGGAGTACCGGCGCTCGTGGATGAGGGCCACCATGTCGGAGTTGTCGAAGATGTACTGCAACTCGTTCTCGACATAGCGGTAGTTGACGTTGATCATGATGGCGCGGATCTTGAAGACCGCGATCATCGCCTCTACGGCCTCGATGGTGTTCCGGGAGTAGATGCCGACCTTGTCGCCCGGCTCCACTCCTTGTTTGCGCAGGTAATGAGCAATTCGGTTGGCTCGTTCCTCCAGCTGTGCGTAGGTGACCTCACGTCCGTCCGAGGCCAGCGCGACGCGCTCGGGAACGAGGTCGATTGCGTGTTCGACGAGGTCTGCGATGTTTAGGGCCACGCTGACAAAAGTAGAACGTGTTACCGTTTCTGACAAGACCCGAATATGATCCAGTTCACAACACCGCGAGGAGTCCTGCCAGTGTCCGCTACCGAAGCCCCCGGCGCAGCCGATTCGGACATCTCGTCCCGCGAACCGCACTGCCTCGTCGAGCAACGCGGTCACGTCCTGATCGTCACGCTCAATCGTCCCGAAGCACGAAATGCGCTGTCCGGCGAGATGATGGCGATCATGAACGAGGCGTGGGACCGCGTCGACAACGATCCCGAGATCCGCGTCGCGATCCTCACCGGCGCCGGTGGCGCGTTCTGCGCGGGAGCCGATCTCAAGGCGATGAATGCAGCGCCTCCCGGAGACAAGTTCGAGCAGGGCGAGGGGAGCAACGGCGGTGGGTGGGATCTCAGCCGGCTCCCCGCACTGCTGAAGGGCCGCCGCCTGACGAAGCCGCTCATCGCGGCCGTCGAGGGCGCCGCGATCGCCGGCGGCACCGAGATCCTGCAGGGCACCGACATCCGCGTCGCCGGCGAGAGCGCGAAATTCGGCGTCTCCGAGGCGAAGTGGGGACTGTTCCCGCTCGGCGGATCCGCCGTGCGCCTCGTCCGGCAGATCCCGTACACGATCGCCGCCGACATCCTGCTCACCGGCCGCCACATCAAGGCCGCCGAGGCCAAGGAGATCGGGCTCATCGGTTACGTCGTCCCCGACGGCACCGCACTCGACAAGGCCCTCGAGATCGCCGAGACGATCGCGAACAACGGCCCGGTCGCCGTGCAGGCCATCCTCCGGACCATCCGCGACTCGGAAGGTCTGCACGAGGAGGAGGCGTTCCGAATCGACGCCGAGCTCGGTGCCGCCGTCTTCAAGAGCGCCGACGCCAAGGAGGGTCCGCGGGCGTTCGCCGAGAAGCGTGCCCCGAAGTTCACCGGTTCCTGACCTGCGCTGCTGTGGACCGCGCTCCCATCCGTGAGAGCGCGGTCACAGTCATGTCATTAGCTCTGCTACATTGCCCGCTGTGACCCACAACACAGGGCCACAGCGTTCGCCGAGGTAATGAGGAGCCCCATGTATCCAGGAGTCCACGCCCGCACCGCCCCGGACAAGCTCGCCGTCGTCCTGGCCGACAGTGGCCGGAGCCTGACCTACCGCGAACTCGACGACCGGTCGGCGGCGCTCGCCCGAGTGCTGCACGATGCCGGGCTCCGCCCCGGCGACGTCGTCGCCCTCCTCACCGAGAACCGGCCGGAGGCATTCGAGGTGTTCTGGGCCGCAATGCGGTCCGGGCTGTACATCACGGCGGTCAACAGCCACCTCACCGCCGGCGAGGTGGCGTACATCGTGGAGGACAGCGGCGCGAAGGCCCTGATCGTCTCGGCGACGCTGGGTGAGCTTTCCGAACAGGTCGGCGAGAAGGTCACGATCGGTTCCGCGCGACTCGCGTTCGGCGGCGCCGTGCGCGGTTTCGAGTCGTACGAGGACGCCCTCGCCGGGGCCGGTCCGCGGCTCGAGGAGGAACCGTGCGGCGCCATCATGCTGTACTCGTCCGGAACCACGGGCTTCCCCAAGGGAATCCAGCCGGATCTCCCGGAACGTCGCGTCGACGAACCCGGTGAGCCGCTGGTGACGGTGGCGCAGTTCCTCTTCGGCCTCACCGACTCCGACGTCTACTACTCCCCCGCCCCGATCTATCACGCAGCGCCTCTGCGCTGGGGTGGAGCGATCCACGCGCTCGGCGGCACGGTGGTCCTCGCCGAGAAGTTCGACGCCGAGACCGCGCTCCGGCACATCGAGGAGCACAAGATCACCGCCGGGCAGATGGTGCCGACGATGTTCGTCCGCATGCTCAAGCTCGACGACGAGATCCGTGCCCGCCACGACCTGTCGAGTCTGCGCGTGCTCGTCCACGCCGCCGCGCCGTGCCCGCCGGAGGTCAAGCGGTCGATGATCGACTGGCTCGGACCGGTGATCTACGAGTACTACAGCTCCACCGAGGCCAACGGGATCACGTTCATCAACAGCCAGGAATGGCTCGAACACCCGGGTTCGGTCGGCAAGAGCGTGCTCGGGCCCGCGCACATCTGCGACGAGGAAGGGCGGGAACTCCCGGCCGGTGAGGTGGGGACCATCTACCTCGAGTACGAGAAGGTTCCGTTCTCGTACCACAACGATCCCGAGAAGACCGCGGCGTCGCAGCATCCCGAGCATCCCACCTGGACCACGGTCGGCGACCTCGGTTATCTCGACGAGGACGGTTATCTGTATCTGACCGACCGCAAGTCGTTCACGATCATCTCCGGCGGAGTGAACATCTATCCGCAGGAGATCGAGAACGTGCTCGCCCTGCACCCGGCCGTCGAGGACGTCGCCGTCATCGGCGTACCCCATCCGGAGATGGGTGAGGAGGTCAAGGCCGTCGTGCAGGTGTCGTCCGGTGCCACCGCATCACCCGATCTCGCCGACGACCTCATCGCGTACGTCCGCGAGCGGGTCGCCCACTTCAAGGTGCCGCGGTCGGTGGACTTCGTCGACGAACTGCCCCGCACCCCCACGGGCAAGCTGGTGAAGGGCAAGCTGAAGGCCGCCTACGCTTCTTGATGCCACACGCGGCGGGCGGAAGCCGTCCTCACGGAACGGTTTCCGCCCGCTGTCGCGCTCAGCACAGCACCACGGTCCAGCGCAGCACCACGGTCTAGCGCAGCACCACGTCGGCGATCGTGCGAACCTGGTCGACGTCGCGGCAACCGACCAGCAGCATCGTCACGCCGGCCTCCTCCCAGCGCTTCACACCCTCGCGCACCTCGTCGGCGTTCCCGACGATCATCGTCTCGGTGATCATCTCGTCCGGGATCGCGGCCGCAGCCTCGTCCTTGCGACCGGCACGGAACAGCGCGGTCACCTCCTCGACCACGGCGTCGTACCCCATCCGCCGATAGACCTGCGCGTGGAAGTTCAATTCCGGCGCGCCCATTCCCCCGACGTACAGCGCCGTCACCGGTTTCATCGCCGCGATGGTCGCCGCGCGGTCGTCGGTGACGACCACCTGGCAGGTCGCGGCGATCTCGAAGTCCTCGCGGGTGCGCCGGGCACCCGGCCGGGCGAACCCCTCGTCGAGCCACTCGTCGTACATCGACGCCAGTCGCGGGGTGTAGTAGATCGCAAGCCAGCCGTCGGCGATCTCGGCGGTGAGCGCGACGTTCTTCGGGCCTTCGGCACCGATCCAGATCGGGATGTCCGACCGCAACGGATGCGTGATGGGCTTGAGCGGTTTGCCGAGCCCGGTGGAGCCGGCGCCCGCACAGGGCAGCGGGAAGTGCGGTCCGTCGCTGGTCACCGGTTCTTCGCGCGCGAGCACCTTGCGGATCACGTCGACGTACTCGCGGGTGCGCGCGAGCGGCTTCGCGAACGGTTGCCCGTACCAGCCCTCCACCACCTGCGGCCCCGAGACGCCGAGGCCGAGGATGTGCCGGCCACCCGAGAGGTGATCGAGCGTGAGCGCGTGCATCGCGCAACTCGTCGGTGTGCGTGCGGAGATCTGCACGACGGACGTGCCGAGCCGCACCCTTTCGGTGGACGAACCCCACCAGGCGAGCGGAGTGAACGCGTCGGACCCCCACGATTCGGCGGCGAAGACGGCGTCGAATCCTTCGGCCTCGGCCGCAGCAACGAGTTCCGGTGCGTTCGGGGGTGGCTGGGCACCCCAGTAACCGAGTTGCAGTCCCAGTTTCATTGGACGCCTTTCCTGTCGGACGAATCGCGGCGAGGTGCAGTTCGCGCGCCGCTCTTGCCAGCAACACTAGAACCTGTTCTACTCGAAATTGTGAGCCTGGGAAAGAGCGCGGTTGCCGAGCCACCGCTGAGCGCACCGCTGAATCTGAAGTTCGACTACACACGATCCACCGGGCCGACCGTCGGAGCCTTCGTCACCGGACTGCGCGACGGCCGCATTCTCGGCGCGCGCGGATCCGACGGACGGGTCCTCGTCCCGCCCCCCGAATTCGACGCGGTCACCCATGAACCGCTCACCGATTTCGTCGAGGTCGGGCAGACCGGCACCGTGGTGAGCTGGACGTGGAACGCCGAGCCGTTGCCCGGACAGCCGTTCGACCGGCCGTTCGCGTGGGCGCTGATCCGTCTCGACGGAGCCGACACGACGCTGCTGCACGCCGTCGACGTCGCGTACCCGGACGAGATCGGGGCGGGTCTGCGTGTGCGCGTGCGCTGGGCGGCCGAGCGCACCGGCGAGATCCACGACATCGAGGCCTTCGAACCCGGCGAGTCGACCCTCACCGTGGAAGCGGCCGACGGTGAACCGGTCACCATGATCACCACCCCCGTCGACCTGCACTACCGCCATTCGGCCTCCCCCGAGGAGTCCTGGTACCTGCGCGGGCTGAAGGAGGGGAAGATCATCGGTGGTCGCACCGGCCCCGGCGGGAAGGTCTACGTGCCGCCGCGCGGCGCGAGCCCGACCGACGGCGTGCCCACCAAGGAACCGGTGGAGGTGCCCGACAAGGGCATCGTCACCACCTTCTGCATCGTCAACGTCCCGTTCATGGGCCAGCAGATCAAGCCACCCTACGTCGCCGCCTACGTGCTGCTCGACGGCGCCGACATCCCGTTCCTGCACCTGATCCTCGAATGCGACGCCTCCGAGGTACGAATGGGCATGCGCGTCGAGGCCAAGTGGCGTCCGCGTGAGGAGTGGGACCACACGCTGCGCAACATCGAGTACTTCCGGCCCACCGGTGAACCCGACGCCGACTACGACACCTTCAAACACCACCTCTAGGAGCAGCGGACACCATGACAGACATTGCAGTCGTCGGCTTCGCGCATGCTCCGCACGTGCGCGAGACGTTCGGCACCACCAACGGCGTCGAGATGCTCGTCCCGTGCTTCCAGGAGCTGTACGACAAGCTCGGCATCACCAAGTCCGACATCGGATTCTGGTGCTCGGGTTCCTCCGATTACCTTGCCGGACGCGCTTTCTCGTTCATCTCGGCGATCGACGCGATCGGCGCGGTCCCGCCCATCAACGAGTCGCACGTCGAGATGGACGCAGCCTGGGCGCTCTACGAGGCGTGGGTCAAGCTCATCACCGGCGAGGTCGACACCGCCCTCGTGTACGGCTTCGGCAAGTCCTCGGCCGGCACCCTGCGGCGCACACTCTCCCTGCAGCTCGATCCGTACCTCGTGGCACCGCTCGGCGTCGACTCCGTCTCGCTCGCCGGTCTGCAGGCCCGCATGGGTCTCGACTCCGGCAAGTGGACCGACCGCGAGATGGCCGAGGTCGCGGTGCGCAGTCGCGCGGCCGCGAAGAACAACCCGAAGGCCCAGCTCTCGGGCGATCTCGACATCGAGGACCTGCTCTCGCAGCCGTACATCGCCGACCCGCTGCGCAAGCACGACTGCGCTCCGGTCACCGACGGTGCCGCCGCGATCGTCCTCGCGAGCGGCGACCGGGCCCGCGAGCTGTGCGAGAACCCCGCGTGGATCACCGGGATCGAACACCGCACCGACTCACCGAACTTCGGCTCGCTCGATCTCACGGTGTCGACCTCCGCACGGGCCGCCGCGCAGGCGGTCACCGGTGGCGACACCGCCTTCGACGTCGCCGAACTGCACGCGCCGTTCACGCACCAGGAGCTCATCCTCCGCGAGGCGATCGGCCTGGACGATTCGACGACGATCAACCCGTCCGGCGGACCGCTGACGGGCAACCCGATGTTCTCCGGCGGTCTCGAGCGCATCGGTTACGCAGCGCAGGCGATCATGGACGGCACGGCCGGACGTGCACTCGCGCATGCGACGAGTGGTGCTGTGCTGCAACAGAATCTGGTAGCCGTTCTGGAGGGACGCAACTGATGGCGAAGCAACCCGCAGCTGTCCTCGGAACCGGGCAGACCCACTACGTCGCCAAGCGGCACGACGTGTCGATGTCCGGCCTCGTCCGCGAGGCGATCGACCGCGCCATGGCGGACGCCCAGGTGGGCTGGGACGACATCGACGCCGTCGTGATCGGCAAGGCCCCCGACCTGTTCGAGGGCGTCATGATGCCCGAACTGTCGATGGTCGACGCCATCGGCGCCACGGGCAAGCCGATGCTGCGCGTGCACACCGCCGGGTCCGTCGGGGGTTCGACGGCGAACGTCGCGGCAAGCCTCGTCCAAGCCGGTGTGCACCGCCGGGTGCTCGCGGTGGCCTGGGAGAAGCAGTCCGAGTCGAACGCGATGTGGGCGCTGTCCACACCGGTCCCGTTCACCATGCCGGTCGGTGCCGGCGCGGGCGGCTACTTCGCACCGCACGTCCGTTCGTACATCCGCCGGTCCGGCGCGCCCGAACACATCGGGGCGATGGTCGCCGTCAAGGACCGTCTCAACGGCGCGAAGAATCCGTACGCGCATCTGAAGCAGCCCGACATCACGCTCGAGAAGGTGCAGGCCTCGCAGATGCTGTGGGATCCGATCCGGTACGACGAGACGTGCCCGTCGTCCGACGGTGCGTGCGCGGTCGTACTCGGCGACGAGGACACCGCGAAGGCCACCGAGCAGGCGGGCCGCAAGGTGGCCTGGATCCACGCCACCGCGATGCGCACCGAACCGACCACCTATGCCGGTCGCGACCAGGTCAATCCGGAGGCCGGTCGCATCGCCGCCGCGGCGCTGTGGAAGCAGGCCGGTATCACCGATCCGCTCACCGAGATCGACTGCGCCGAGATCTACGTGCCGTTCTCGTGGTTCGAGCCGATGTGGCTCGAGAATCTCGGTTTCACTCCTGAGGGTTCGGGCTGGAAGCTCACCGAGGCCGGCGCGACGGCCATCGGCGGCCAGTTGCCGATCAACATGTCCGGCGGCGTGCTCTGCTCCAACCCGATCGGCGCGTCGGGCATGATCCGCTTCGCCGAGGCCGCGATCCAGGTGATGGGCAAGGCGGGAGACCACCAGGTGGACGGTGCCCGCAAGGCACTCGGACACGCCTACGGCGGTGGCTCGCAGTACTTCTCCATGTGGGTCGTGGGCTCCGACCGGCCCACGAACTAGGAGGCGGGCATGGTCTCGTTCACCGTCGGGGTCGCAATGACCCCGCTCGACCAGCTCACCGGCATCGCGCAGACCGCCGAGGAATGCGGATACACCTCGATCGCCCTGCCCGACTCCCTGTTCTACATGGAGAAGCAGACGGTCGACTATCCGTACACCCCCGACGGTTCGCGGATGTGGACGCCCGACACCCCGTGGGTCGATCCGCTCATCGCCGCGGCGTCCATGGCGGCCGCCACGTCGACGATCCGGTTCTACACGCAGGTGCTCAAGCTCGGCTCGCGCAATCCGGTGCTGCTGGCCCGGCAGGTCGGTTCGGTCGCCAACCTCACCGGCAACCGGTTCGGTCTCGGTGTCGGGATCGGATGGGCGCCGGAGGAATTCGAGTGGTGCGGCGTCCCGTACGCCAAGCGCGGCAAGCGCGTGGACGAGATGATCGACGTGCTCAAGCTGATCCTCGGCGGCGGCATGGTCGAGCACCACGGCGAGTTCTACGATTTCGACCGGCTCCAGATGAGCCCCGCCCCCACCGAACCGGTGCCGTTCTACGTCGGTGGGCACACCGATGTGGCACTGCGGCGCGCGGCCAGGGTCGGGGACGGGTGGACGTCGGCGATGATCGAGTACGACGATCTCGTCGAGGTCATCACCCGACTGCGCGAGTTGCGCGCCGAGTACGGCCGCAGCGACGAGCCGTTCGAGATCCAGGCCGTGTGCGTCGACAGGTTCGGCAGCTCCGGTTATGCCGAACTCGCCGACGCCGGGGTCACCGACATCATCGTGGTGCCGTGGATCTTCGACGGGCACGGATTCGACTCGCCACTCGAGGCGAAGCAGGAATCGCTGCGGAAGTTCGCCGACAAGTACATCCACGGAAAGGACGCGGCATGAGCGAGGAACATCCGGCGCGCGTGGCGGCCCGGGCGTCGCAGACGGCGGCGAGCGGGAAACGCAAGGACGAGTGGCTCGCACTGTTCGCCGAGGATGCGTGCGTCGAGGATCCCGTCGGCCCGTCCGGTTTCGATCCCGAGGGCAAGGGACACCACGGCCACGAGGCGATCGCGAAGTTCTACGACATGACCATCGCGAACACCGACAAGCTCGAGTTCCTCGTCGACGACGTGCTGGTGTGCGGCAGCGAGTGCGTCAACATCGGCACGATCCGCACCACGATGGCGGGCAATCTCATCGACGCGGAGGGCGTGTTCGTCTACCGGGTCGACGACGACGGGAAGATCGTGTCGCTGCGTGCGTTCTGGGAAGTGGATCGCGCGATGAAGACTCTGCGACCGGTCTCGTAGCATCGGCGGTATGCCGACCGCCGGAATCGTTCTCGCAGCAGGGGACGGCTCGCGGTTGGGTGGGCGCGCGAAGGCGCTGCTCCCCCACCGTGGCCGTCCCCTGCTGCATACCGTCGTCGATGCGCTGCTCGGCGGCGGCTGCGACGAC
>NZ_JBKFBA010000041.1:0-5348 GCF_053345925.1 Rhodococcus sp. C26F | reverse complement strand
CGCCGCCGCCTGCCCGGCCGGCGTCACAGCGGTGCACAACCCCGACTGGTCCGACGGCATGTCGACCTCCCTGCGCCGTGGGGTCGACGCCGCGCGCACCCACGACCGGGTCGCACTCACCGTCGTCGACTTTCCCGGTATCACGGCCGATCTGGTGCGCCACGTCCTGGCAGAGCACCGGCCGGGCACGGTCACGCTCCCCGTCTTCGGGGATCGTCCCGGTCATCCGGTGGTGTTCGACCTCGCCGACGCGCTGACCGCAGCCGACGAGGCCACCGGCGACGAAGGTGCGCGGTCGTTCCTCGCCCGCAACCGGGATCGGGTACGCAGGGTGAACTGCAGCGACCTCGCCGAGGTCGGCGACGTGGATACGCCAGAGGATCTTCGGCGTCTGCGCTGAACTTCCCCGACTGCAGCGCCTGACGTCGGAAGATCGGTCAGCAGGAGGCTGCAGTGCGCAACTTCTGCGCCCACTGCTCGGCGTCGTCGGCACTCAGCACGAGCGCGGTGCGCTTCTGCCCCTCCAGCTCGATGCGCAGCGCCGGCTGCCCGCGTCGGACCGAGACGAGGTCGTTGCGGCCGGGCCCACGCCACGAGCCGATGTTCCGCACACCTGGCAGACCGAGCCCCGGAGCACGGATACCCCGCACCGCGGTGAGTCCGTCCTGATGCACCTCCACCTTCCGGATCGACGCGAGGGGCACGTCGACGTTGCCGATGAGTCCCGCGATCTTCTCGAAGGTGGTGAGCCGCACTCGCAGGGTTCCGTTGTCGATACGCATTGTCGTCATGACAGCGATTATTCTCATTGTTGAAATCAATGTCAACTGTGAGAAGGTCGAGACGGAAGGGGGAGCATGACCACCGCAGAACTGCTGCTGCATCCGGTCCGGCTGCGCATCGTCCAGGCACTGCTCGGCGACCGCACCGCGACCACCGCGCAGCTGCGCACACTGCTCGACGACGTCTCCACCGCAACGCTCTACCGCCAGATCTCGACCCTCGTCGACGCCGGGGTGCTCGAGGTCGTCTCCGAACGTCGCGTGCGCGGCACCGTCGAGCGCACGTTCCGGCTCGTCACCGAACGCGCCCAGGTCACCGGGGCCCAGGCCGAGGAGATGAGCGCCGACGACCACCGGCGCGCCTTCCTCGTCTTCGCCGCGCAGTTGCTCGACGACTTCGACGCCTATCTCGACGACCCGAAGCGGCGCCTCATGATCGAGGACGTCGTGGGCTACCGGCAGGTCGCGCTCGATCTCACCGACGCGGAGGCCCTGGATCTCGTGGGTGAGATGGCGCAGTTGTTCGCGCGCTACGCCGAACTCGGCCCGGGCCCCGGTCGGCGACGGCGGCTGATCAGCCGCGTCATCATGCCGGCCCGCGATCCGGGAAACCCCTCACCCGAGGAGTGATCGGCGAGGAGTGATCGGCACAGAAACGACGAGGTCCCCGGACACCTGACGGCGTCCGGGGACCTGCGCTGCACCGGCTTCAGTGCTCGACCGGGCATCCTCCCGAGGTCTTGTAGTCGACCTGGAACTCCTTGATGCCGTTGAGCCAGCCCGACCGCAGACGGTGCGGGTCGCCGATCTTGGTGATGTCGGGGATGTGGTCGGCGATGGCGTTGAAGATCAGGTCGATCTCCATGCGGGCGAGGTTCGCGCCGAGGCAGTAGTGCGCACCGGTGCCACCGAAGGCGAGGTGCGGGTTGGGATCCCGGAGAATATCGAACTCGCGGGGGTTCTCGAACACCTCTTCGTCGTTGTTGGCCGAGGCGTACAGCATGACGACGCGCTCACCCTTGCGGATCGTCTGACCGCCGAGTTCGGTGTCCTCGTGCGCCGTGCGCTGGAACGAGGTGACGGGAGTGGCCCAGCGGATGATCTCGTCGGCGGCGGTCTTCGGCCGGTCGCGCTTGAAGATCTCCCACTGCTCGGGGTTGTCGAGAAAGGCCGCCATGCCGTGGGTGATGGCGTTGCGGGTGGTCTCGTTGCCGGCCACCGCGAGAACGATGAAGAAGAAGCCGAACTCCTCGGGAGCCAGCTCGTCGCCGTCGATGTCGGCCTCGATAAGGGTGGTGACGATGTCGTCGGCCGGGTTCTCCTTGCGGGCAGCGGCCATCTGGTAGGCGTAGCCCAGCACCTCCATGGAGGCGGCCGCCGGATCGGCGGTGTTGTCCGGATCGTCGTAGCCCGTCATCTGGTTGGACCATTCGAAGATCTTCGCGCGGTCCTCCTGCGGGACGCCGATGAGATCGGCGATCGCCTGCAGCGGCAGTTCCGCGGCGATCTGTGTGACGAAGTCGCCCCGACCGGCCTGGCAGGCCTCCTGAACGATCATCTTGGAACGGCGATCGAGCTCGTCGCGCAGGCCGTTGATCGCACGGGGCGTGAAACCGCGGGCGACGAGTTTGCGCAGCTTCGTGTGCTCGGGGGCGTCCTTGTTGAGCAGGACGTGACGCTGCAGCTCGATGGCCTCACGCGGAATGTCGTCGTTGAACCGCGGAATCGCAGTGTTCTCCCAGTTGGAGAACACGTCGCTCCGGCGGGAGACCTCACGGACCTCCTCGTGCCGGGAGACAACCCAGAAACCCTCGTCGTGGAATCCACCGACGTCGGGAGACTTCTTGTTCCACCACACCGGTGCCGTCTTCCGCAGTTCCGCGAACTCTTCGAACGGCATACGGTCCGCGTACAGATCGGGATCGGTGAAGTCGATGTCTTCGGGGATGTTCGGCTGCGCCACTGATATCTCTCCTGCCCTGGCGAGTACCGCTCGCGTGATTTGTAACACGTTCTAGAACCATTCAAACACAGGTGCGCCGCGCGACCAAGAGATCTGCACGTCCCGTGGGATAATCGAATTCTGTTGCCTCTCGGAGAAACCTGTTCTATTTTGCGAAGAACGTAGGAGAAAGGAGCCCGAAGTGGGCACACCAGTCATCGTCGAGGCCGCACGGACCCCGATCGGCAAGCGGGGTGGATGGCTCGCGGGCCTGCACGCTGCCGAGATCCTGGGCGCCGTCCAGGCCGGACTCGTCGAACGCGCCGGCATCGACGCCGAGCTCGTCGAACAGGTCATCGGTGGCTGCGTCACCCAGGCGGGCGCCCAGTCCAACAACATCACCCGCACCGCATGGCTCAACGCGGGGCTGCCCTGGCAGGTCGGCGCGACCACCATCGACGCCCAGTGCGGATCGGCGCAGCAGGCCAATCACCTCATCGCAGGCCTCATCGCCACCGGCGCCATCGACGTGGGCATCGCGTGCGGTATCGAGGCGATGACCCAGGTGCCCCTCGGCGCCAACGTCGGCGACCAGGCGGGCCCGCGCCGGCCGGAGTCCTGGAACATCGACATGCCCAACCAATTCGAGGCCGCCGAACGCATCGCGCGGCGCCGCGGCATCACCCGCGAGGACGTCGACGCACTCGGCGTGCGCTCGCAGCAGCTCGCGAAGCAGGCCTGGGACGAGGGCCGGTTCGACCGCGAGGTGCTGCCGGTCGTCGCACCCGTCGTCGACAAGGAGGGCAACCGCACCGGCGAGAAGACGACCGTCACCCGCGACCAGGGTCTGCGCGAGACGTCGGCCGAGTCGCTGGCGAAGCTGAAGCCCGTGCTCGAGGGCGGCATCCACACCGCCGGCACCTCGTCGCAGATCTCCGACGGAGCCGCGGCCGTGCTGCTCATGGACTCCGACCGCGCGAAGGCACTCGGACTGAAGCCGCGGGCGCGGATCGTCGCGCAGGCTCTCGTCGGCGCCGAACCCGAGTTCCATCTCGACGGCCCCGTCCAGGCCACCGCGAAGGTTCTCGAGAAGGCGGGCATGAGCATCGGCGATCTCGACCTGTTCGAGGTCAACGAGGCGTTCGCGTCGGTGCTGCTGTCCTGGGCCCAGGTGCACGGACCCGACATGGACAAGGTCAACGTCAACGGTGGCGCGATCGCGCTCGGCCACCCCGTCGGATCCACCGGTTCCCGCCTCATCACCACCGCGCTGCACGAGCTCGAGCGGCGCGACGCGTCGACCGCTCTGATCTCGATGTGCGCCGGTGGTGCGCTGGCGACGGGCACCATCATCGAGCGCATCTGACATGGGCACCGAAGCGGCGCCGAAGGGCCTCGACTCGAAGGCCACGGTCTCGATCATCAAGTGGATGTCGCGGTTCAACGTCGCGGCGTACCGGGCGACCGGCGGTCGCATCGGCGGAAAGTGGCGCGTGGGAAGCGCCTTCCCGTGGGGCATCCCGGTGTGCCTGGTGACCACGATCGGGCGGAAGACCGGGCAACCGCGAACGGCCCCGCTGCTGTTCCTCGAGGACGGCGACAAGGTGGTCCTCGTCGCCTCCCAGGGAGGACTGCCCAAGCACCCCTTGTGGTTCCGCAACATCCAGGCGAACCCGGAGATCACGGTGCAGATCAAGTCGCGCATCCGGACCATGCGGGCGCGGGTTGCGAGCGACGAGGAACGAGCGGCCTACTGGCCGCGTCTGACGGCGATGTACCCGGACTTCGACAACTACCAGTCGTGGACCGACCGTGTGATTCCCGTCGTCGTGTGCGAGTGAGCGTCCCGGCCGGCACGGTTCGCCGGGACGGTTCGCCGGGACGGTCCCGTGCGGGAATACTGAGTCTCGTACGTCCAGGTTCTCGACGAAGGGATGTCGCACGATGGCAACCACCGATCACGACAAGGTGCTCGACCGGCGGGAGATCGCGGCCGCGCTGCTCCGGGCGCTCGAACGACGCCACGAGGTGCTCGACGTGATCGTCGAGAGCAAGGATCGGGGCGACGCGGTCGCGAAGCTCGCCTCGCTGCTCGACACCGACGAGTTCTGCGCGGAGGCCGTGCTGAACCTTCCGTTCCGCCGTCTGACCCAGGCGGAGCGGAAGAAGATCCGTGAAGAACTCGACGATCTCGATGCGGTGCTGCAGTGGACGACGGCGGCGCGTCCGTACGCGACCGGCGCGCATTTCCGGTTGCGGCCCATTTCCCACAGCGCGGCCGACACGGCGCTGTTCAAGCAGCGCTGCGCCGACCAGCTGGGTGACGACAGCGACGAGCGGGTCGAGTCCGAGCGGCAGCGCGGCACCGAGCTGATGGACGACGAATCCGGGATGTGGCTTGTGGCCGAAGATCTTTCGGGCGACGAGCCGAAGGCCATCGGGTTCGCGTTCGGCGAGCTGACCGGCAACGAGGTCGACGTGCGGATCTGGGTGCATCCCGAGTTCCGCAAGCAGGGTTACGGCACCGCCACGCTCAAGCAGGCGCGTTCCGAACTCGCCGCCTACTTCCCCGGCTCCACCCTCATCGTCCGCGCGCCCGCCTAGATCGACGACGCCGTCCGTGC
>NZ_JBKFBA010000040.1:0-43706 GCF_053345925.1 Rhodococcus sp. C26F | reverse complement strand
GCCGCAACCGGTCGGCGTGTCGGCCAGAACGGGCAAAGGTTCACGGGTGCGGCACTAGATCGTGATCTCGATGATGCGTTCGACGAACAGCGCGAGGCCCACAGATCATGGCCACTGCGGCGAGCCTGGTGGTGGTCACCGCAACGCGAGGTCTGGCTGCGGCGGATCCGCATGGGATGGTCCTGGGGCTGCGCTTGTTGGTCAGGGCAAGAAACTGTTATAGGGGGAGGGGCCGGTCGTCGGCGACGCTCTTCATGACCAGGGTGGAGCTGAGCCGTTGGACTCCGGGAAGGGTCGCGAGTTGTTCGTCGTAGAGCTCCTGGAAGGCCGGTAGGTCGCGGGCAAGTACGCGCAGCAGGTAGTCGGGATCGCCGAAAAGGCGTTGTGCTTGAAGGACGTGGGGAATGTCGACGACCGCGGATTCGAAGGCGTCAAGGGTGGCGCGGTCCGAGGAGTGCATGGTGACGAAAACGAGTGCTTCGAAGGCCAGACCCAAGGTAGTGGCGTCGAGGACGGCGCGGTAGCCGCGAATGGCGCCGGACTGCTCGAGTGCGCGAAGCCGTCGATGGCAGGGGGAGATGCTCAGACGGACCCGGTCGGCGAGTTCGGTAACGGTTAGTCGCCCGTCGCGCTGGAGTTCAGCAAGAATTTTCCTGTCCGTACTGTCCATGCAAGAGATCTTTCCCCAATAGGCCTTGTTTACAGGGATCTTTGGAAACGTGTTCTCCCGAACTCTTCCTAGTCTTTCTGCCAGGGACTCGAACTGCGGGTTTGTCTGGGTTGGTGAGGGAGGGTGAAAGTGGCGGTCGGCGCTGTTGCCGCGTTTTGGGCGGTGTCGTTCGTGTTTGTGCTGACGCCGGGAGCGGATTGGGCGTATGCGATCACGGCAGGTTTGCGACACCGGACCGTGCTGCCGGCGGTGGGTGGGATGTTGTCGGGCCATTTGCTGATGACGGCGGTGGTGGCCGCGGGGGTTGCGGCTTTGGTTGCTCGAAGTCCGGTGTTCATGACGGTGCTGACGGTGGCGGGAGCGGTGTATCTGGTGTGGTTGGGCGCGGTGATGCTTGTGCGCTCGACCGCCTCGGTCCAGGCCGCCGAAGGACACGTGACGCAGTCGCGGTTTCGGCAGGCAGTGACCGGGTTGGGGGTCAGTGGGCTGAACCCGAAGGTGGTGTTGTTGTTCGTGGCGTTGTTGCCGCAGTTCACCGATTCGGCGGGTTCATGGCCGCTCGGACTGCAGATTGTGGTGCTGGGTGTGGTGCATACGGTCAGTTGCGCGGTGGTCTACCTCGGGGTCGGTGCCGGTGCGCGAGTGGTGCTCCGTGCTCGACCCACCGCGGCGCGGGTGGTGACCGTGGTCTCGGGAGCAGTGATGGTCGCCCTCGGGGTGGTGTTGTTGTTCGAGCGGCTCATGACATGAGGTGCACTGGGACAGCGACTGTCGTCCTCCAATACGTTCGGTCGATGTTCGGAAAGGAGATGTGTGCTGTTCGGATTCTTTCGAATCGGTTCACCATGAAATGGCGGATGTCATTGCCTGACATTGATATCCGACCCCGCGGCATGCACAGTTCGCACATTCCTCCCGATCGTGATGAGGAGTTCTTGTAGTGCTCTGCGACGTACGCGGACTTCGCCTCTCTACCGTGCAAGGAGACCCATCCTGATGGACTCATACGAACTTCGACGAACCTTCCATATGTTGACCACGCCGCATGTCGCGGATGCGGTCATGCGTTTGGATCTACCGGTTCGTCAGGCGCCACCGAGTGTTCGGCCCCTATGGGGAAACGTGCATATCGTCGGCCGGATTCGTCCCGCGCGCCACACCGGCAGCGTCGACGTGTTTCTCGAAGCCATCGATCGTTCCAGTCCCGGCGAGGTCCTTGTAGTCGACAACGACGGTCGGGATGACGAAGCTTGCGTGGGTGACCTCGTCACTCTCGAAGCTCACCATGCGCGGCTCGCCGGGATCGTCATCTGGGGGTTTCACCGGGACTCACGCGAGCTCAGCTCCATCGGTCTCCCCGTCTTCAGTTGCGGCGCACTGCCGGCAGGGCCGCAGCGACTCGACCCCCAGTCATCGGAGGCGCTCACTAGTGCGCAGGTGGGAACACATCGGGTCACTGCCGATGATTTCGTTCTCGGCGATGAGGACGGTGTGTTGTTCCTGCCGCTGGACCGGGCCGCAGACATCGCTGCTGCCGCAACCGCGATCCGTGACACCGAGCGGAACCAGGCTGCACGTATGCACGACGGCACCAGTTTCCGTGCGCAGGCACATTTCGCCGAGTATCTGACCCGGCGTGATCACGAGGGCATCACCTTCCGTCAGCACTTGCGGGCTATCGGCGGAGCCATCGAGGAATAACACTTGGTGTTGCCTGCGGCGAGATCGCCGATCGTCCGGGAACCTGATGGTTTCGGGACGGTCGGCGTCTCGCTGCGTCATGGTGCTTGTCCGGGGGTGGGCGACGGCCAGGCGCGGGGAAGGGGCGTGCGCACCGACCCGGGTGGCACGAACGAGTGCTCGGCGGTGGCGTGTAGGCGACCGCGCCGCACCACGACCGCGCCGCTACGGACCATGGTGTTTACGAGCTCGCCGGCCAATGCCTCCGGACTGGTCCCCAGAAGCCGCGCTCCGTCGATCAGCCAGGCACGGTCCTGCAGATATGATTCCACTCCGTCGGTGTCGATACCGTTTCGGATCATCAAGGCGTAGGCGAAGATTCGCCGCAGCCCGTACCAGACGGCACCCTCGTGGTCGGCGACGAGGCGGTCTGCGCGCCGCTGCGCGTTCACCAGCGCTGCCGCCGGGTCGGACGGGATCGGTCCGTGTGCGGGGAGCACGACGCGCGGGCTGAGTTCGGCCAGGCGTTGTATCGATGCCGATGCGGTCGCTGCAGCGTCCGGTCCGTCGAGTGCGATGTTGACCCATCCGACGTCGTAGTTCGACAACGCATCTCCGACGATGAGCAGACCGGCGTCGGGCTGCCACAAGGCGAGGTGCCCTGGGGTGTGTCCCGGGGTGGACACGATCTGCCAGTCGGTGTCGCCGAGGCGGAGCACCGCACCGTCGGTGAGGGGTTCGTCGACGGTGTACGGGGCGACCGGTTGGTCGAGATATTCGGCCAGGCAACACCCCGGATCGCGGCGGGCGAGGGCGGCAGCGTCGGGGACGCTGGCGGCGATGCCGGCACCGCGGGCATGCAGCAGTGCGTTGCCGCCGACGTGATCGGCGTGCCAATGAGTGTTGACGACCCACTGCAGATCCCGGGTGTGGGCGTCGACCCAGGCGGCGGTATCGGCGGCGTGTCCGACGAATCCGCTGTCGATGAGCGCTGGCTCATGACCATTGATCAGCAGCAGGTTCGCATCGGGGAACGGTCGTTGCTGCCAGATCAGCCAGTCCGGGAGCATCTCGTGTGCGTTCTGGGCGGACATGGACGGTCACCAGTCGGCGGGGCGGCCCTTGAGCTGCTCCCAGTACCGGCGGTGGGCTCGCCGGGACGGTTCGCTGGTCATCCCGACGGCGAGTTCGCTGCGATCGAGGGGGTCGGAGAGCTCTGCGATATCGCGCAACGCCGGTGCCTGCAGGGCACGTTTGGTGTAGGCGTAATCGTCGAGGCAGTCTTGTGGGGTCAGTTCGGCGATCGCGACGGCCCGGTCGAGAAGGTCCTCGGGCGGCACGACCTCGTGCAGGATGCCCATGGCGTGGGCCTGCTCGACGGTGAAGATCTCGCCCTGCAGGCACGTACGGGAGGCCACCGGCTGCCCCCACGCGTAGGTGAGCATGCGCAGATAGACCGCGGGCATGGGAATACCGATGTTGACTTCGTTGATCCCGAACCGGGCGTCGCCGGCGGCACCGACGGTGCGATCACACACCGCCGCGGTGATCAGACCGCCGGCGAAGGCGTGTCCGTTGACTGCGGCGACGGTCGGGCGTGGGTAGGTGAACAGGCGCATGTTCGTGGCGCGGTAGTCCTGGAACCAGGCCGCGACCTTGTCGGTGTCGTCGGCGAAGAGCCGGAAATGTTCACTGAGGTGGAGCCCGGCGGAGAACCGGGCACCGACACCGGTCAGCACGACCGGGGCGTCCGCGTGGTCGCGTTCGAGGCAATCGAAGGCTTCGTGCAGATCGTCGAAGAACGCCCGGTTCTGGGCGTTGACCGTATTGGTGTTCATCGTCACGACCGCAACGCGACCCCGACGCTCGATGTCCCAGCTCATCGCAATCTCCTTCACAAAGTGGGTTGAAACATGTTGTTCTACAGCGACTCTGAGGTTCAGAGGTCAAGGATCTGCAGGGCTTGTTCGCGCATTGCGACCTTACGGACCTTGCCGCTGACGGTCATCGGGAATTCATCGACGCAGTGCACATAGCGCGGGATCTTGTAGTGAGCGATCTTGCCGGTGCAGAAGGCGCGCAGTGCGGCGGTGTCGAGCGGGTCTGCGCCGGAGCGCAGGCGGATCCAGACCATCAGTTCCTCGCCGTACTTGTCGTCGGGCACGCCGATGACCTGGGCGTCGAGGATGTCGGGGTGGGTGTACAGGAATTCTTCGATTTCGCGGGGGTAGATGTTCTCCCCGCCGCGGATGACCATGTCCTTGATCCGTCCGGTGATTGCGAGGTACCCCTCGGTGTCCATCACGGCCAGGTCCCCGCTGTGGATCCAGCCGTCGGCGTCGATGGTCTGGGCGGTCTTGTCGGGATCGTTCCAGTAACCGAGCATCACCGAGTAGCCGCGTACACACAATTCCCCGGCCTGTCCACGAGGTGTGGTCTCGCCGGTGACCGGGTCGACGATGGCGACCTCGACGTGCGGGTGGGCGCGTCCGACGGTCGTGACGCGACGGTCGAGCGAATCGTCGACCCAGGTCTGCGCGGAGGCGGGGGAGGTTTCGGTCATCCCGTATGCGATGGCCACCTCGGGCACCCAGGCGGTCACCTGCTTCATGATTTCGACAGGGCACGGCGAGCCGGCCATCGCCCCGGTGCGCAACGCGGACAGATCATAGGAGGCGAAGTCGGGAACGTCGAGCATGCTGATGAACATCGTCGGCACGCCGTAGAGCGAGGTGCACTGTTCCTGCGCGCAGGCTCGCAGTGTCGCGGCCGGATCGAAGGCAGGTGCGGGAATGACCACACAGGCGCCGTGAGTTGTCGCGCCGAGATTGCCCATCACCATGCCGAAGCAGTGGTAGAACGGCACCGGCACGCAGATCCGGTCGTGTTCGGTGTAGCCGAGCAGCTCGCCGACGAAGAAACCGTTGTTGAGGATGTTGCGGTGTGAGAGGGTCACGCCTTTCGGCAGCCCCGTGGTGCCCGAGGTGTATTGGATGTTGATTGGGTCATCGGGTTGTAGGACGCGTTGGCGTTGGGCCAGCGCCGCTGTCGGGGTTGTGCTGCCGCGGTGGAGCATCGCGGCCCACTGCTCGGTGCCGAGATAGACCACGTGCTCGAGCTGCGGCGCACGGGGTGCGACCTCGGTGATCATGGCGGTGTAATCGGAGGACCGGAACGAGGGGAGGGTGAACACCATCCGGATCCCGGCGTGGTTCAGTGCGTACTCGAGTTCATGGGTGCGATAGGCGGGATTGAGGTTGACCAGCACCGCCCCGATCTTGGCCGCCGCGTACTGCACGATCGTCCACTCCGGGCAGTTCGGTGCCCAGAGGCCGATGCGGTCCCCGACGGCGATACCGTCCTCGAGCAAGGCCGATGCCAGTGCGTCGACGTCGCCGCGCAAGGTGGCGTAGGTCCACCGACGCCCCGTGGGCACGTCGATCACGGCGTCGTGGTCGGGGAACCGCGTGACGGTGTCGTCGAAACTCTCGCCGATCGTCATCTCGAGCAAGGCTCGCTCGGTGGGGCCGATGCTGTAACTCAACGTGGGGTTCATGGATGCTCCTCCGTTCACTGGGAGGAACTGTGACCGGTGATGCTCCTGCGGGGGACCCCCGATCGAGGGGGCACCAAGGTCGTACCCCCCTTCGGGGGTACGACCTTGCCGGTATGTGACCGCACTCACTAGCGTCGAGATTGTATGAGCAGGTGGAGGTAGAGATGACCGCAACTTTCGACACGACCATCCCCGTCGAACGGCGCATTCTTGCCCGTGCACTGGAGCCGTTGCGTAAGCACGCCGGAATGGACATGGTCTTCGGTGGCCCGGTCCAGCGTGGGGCGGCGTCCTTGGAGATCACCGATCTGACCGGTGTGCGGACCCGCTCGGCCGTCAACCTGGTGGTGCGCAACGGGGAAGGGCTCGGCGGCAAGGCGCTGATGCTCGGCCGACCGGTCTCGGTAGCCGACTACTTCTCGGCGCAGGGCATCACCCATGTCTACGACCACGCGGTGCGTCCCGAAGCCATCGAAACCCTCGCCGCCCTACCGATCGTGGTCGACCGAACACCTCGGATTCTGATCTACCTCGCCGCGCGGACCCATGTCCGTCTGGGGGATCGCTGGTTCGACAGCTTCGCTCCGCTGGCCCGCCGCCTCGAACGCGACATCGCCGTCGAGGACGAAGTCGGCCGGCGCCTGAGTCTGATGCGGGCAGATACCGAAGCCGAGCGTCCGGGACTCAGCCGCGCCGACATGCACGACATCGCCCAGGAACTGGCCCAGTTGGCAGAACAGATTCAGGATGACGTGCTGCGGGCGCGTCTCGAGGCCGTCGGTGACCGGTTCGCCCCCGTCCTGGCCCCGCGGGCGTCGCCTACCCCGATCACGCTGCGGCCCCGCGAAATCGATGTTCTCGAACAGATCGCGTGCGGACTGAGCAACCGTCAGGCCGCCGAGGCGTTGGGGCTGCAGCCCGAGACCGTCAAGTCCTACCTCAAGAGCGCGATGCGCAAATTGCATGCCACCAACCGGGTGCAGGCGATCGTCCTTGCCCGGGAGAACGGTCTGATCCGCTGACGACCCGACGGTAGCTGCCGAGGTTCGCTTCCGGGGCGAGTGCCCCGCTGCCCGTGTAGTGCTACCCCCGAAAGTGGCTGCGGAACAGCAGGACCCACTTTGGGGGGTGTGCGCACCGGTGTAACGGCGCTCACACTGCTCGCGTTGAACAGCCCCGCCTCCACTCGGCGGTCGGGGCCCACCGAGCAGGAGATCCGATGTCCCGAAACGCCGACCCGGCGGCCACCGCATCGACCCCGATGCGCCGTGTCGCCCTTGCCAGCTGCACCGGCACCACCATCGAGTTCTACGACTTCTTCATCTACGGCACCGCCGCGGCGCTGGTGTTCCCGAAGGTCTTCTTCCCGGCCCTCGGGACCGCCGCCGGCACGGTCGCCTCGTTCGCCACCTTCGCCGTGGCGTTCGTCGCCCGACCGCTCGGCGCTGCGCTCTTCGGTCACTTCGGTGACCGCATCGGCCGCAAGAAGACCCTGGTCAGCACGCTGCTGCTCATGGGCATCGCGACCGTCGCCATCGGCCTGCTTCCCAGCGCGTCGACCATCGGTGTCGCCGCCCCGATCATCCTGGTGGCTCTGCGCATCGCTCAGGGCTTGGCTGTGGGCGGGGAGTGGGCAGGCGCGACACTGCTGGCCACCGAATACGCCCCGACGAACAAACGCGGCCTGTATGCATTGTTCCCCCAGCTCGGACCGTCCCTGGCCTTCGCGTTGTCCAGCGGCACCTTCCTGCTGGTCAATCTGTTGGTCGGCGAAACCTCGGACGCCTTCCTCGACTGGGGCTGGCGTATCCCGTTCCTCGCCAGTGCCCTGCTCGTCCTGATCGGTCTCTACGTCCGGCTCAAGGTCGAGGAAACCCCGATGTTCGCACGACAGTCCACCCAACCTCGATCCGCCACCGGACCCCTGATCGGTGTGTTCAAAAATCAGCCGCGCGAGCTGCTGCTTGCAGCAGGCTCCTTGGCAATGATGTTCGCATTCTTCTATGTCGGCACCGCCTACCTGACCTCCTACGCCACCACCACCCTCGGCCTGTCACGCACCACGGTGCTGTCGCTGGGACTGCTCGCCGCCGTCGCATTCGCCGCGGCCACCGCCATCGCTGCCGGGTACTCCGATCGTCTCGGCCGCCGCCGGATGGTGGTCGGATCGTGCCTGCTGTCGATCCCCGGCGGCCTGCTGCTGTTCCCGCTGATCGACATTGCAACGCCGATCACGTTCTTCGCCGGATTGACGTTGACGCTGGTCATCATGGGCATCTCCTACGGACCCGCCGGCGCACTGCTGCCCGAGATGTTCCGGACCGAATACCGCTACACCGGCGCGGGCATGGCCTACGCGATCGCCGGCGTTCTCGGCGGCGGCACCGCCCCCACCCTGGCGGCCGAACTTGCCGCACGCTTCGGCGGCGCCGCGATCGGATGGATGCTCGCCGGATTCGGTGTCCTGAGCCTGATCTGCACGTTCTTCCTCACCGAAACCCGCCACCGAGACATGGAGAACCCCACCGCCGACCACGACACCAAAGCTGCCCCCGCACCCCTGTGAACTGTCCACCTCTCCGGAAGAAGACCTGTGAACACCACGATCGACGCATGGATGCAACACCCGACCCAGCGGTGGCTCGACATGTCCTTCCTGAACTCGCTGCGCCGCTGGTCGAAAGGCACCATTCCTGAGACCGAACCACCGGTCTCCTGGACCCTCGACCGCATGGACGAGGCCGGCGTCGGCGTCGGCATGCTCAGCGCCTGGCACAGCCCCGCCGGGGAACTGATCGGCAACGACGAAGTCGGCACCATCGTCGAACAACATCCGGACCGCTTCGTCATGGTCGCCTCGGCAGACCTGCGCCGCCCGATGGACGCCGTCCGGGAAATACGCCGGTGCGTCGGACAGTACGGCGCCCGGGCGGTACGAATCCTGCCCTGGCTGTGGGATCTGCCCCCGGACGACCGCCACTACTACCCGATCTATGCGGCATGCTGCGACCTCGACATCACCTTCTGCACCCAGATCGGGCACACCGGCCCGCTCGCTCCCTCCGAGCCGGGCCGCCCGATCCCATTTCTCGATCACGTCGCCCTGGACTTCCCCGACCTGAGGATAGTTGCCGGTCACATCGGTGTGCCCTGGACCGGCGAAGCGATCTCCCTGGCCACGAAGTACCCGAACGTCTACATCGATACCTCCGCCTACAAGACCAACCGCTACCCGGCAGAGATCGTCGACTATCTCCGCAACCACGGCCGGCACAAGGTGCTCTTCGGGTCCAACCACCCCGCCTGGCCCGCGCCCGATTGCCTCGCCGGACTCGACAAGCTCGATCTCGACGAACAAACCCGTGCTGCGTTCCTACGCGAGAACGCAATTCGCGCCTTCAATCTCCCACACTGACCATTTCGCGGCGGTTCCGTGATCGTGGACAACAATGCCCACCTCGTCCACGACCATCCCAGGGACCCCGGTACAACCCGACCACCCCCAACGACAGAACCGAGGAAACGTATGTTCGCCAATGCCTTCACCCGCACCTTCGGGATCGAGCATCCGATCGTCTGTGGCGGGATGACCGCCGTCGGCACCGCCGATCTGATCAGTGCCGTCGCCAACGCCGGCGCCCTCGGATTCCTCACCGCCCTGACGCAGCCCACCCCCGAGGCCCTCGTCAAGGAAATCACCCACTGCCGCGACCTGACCGACAAACCGTTCGGGGTGAACCTGACGATCCTGCCCACCATCAACCCGGTGCCCTACCACGAGTACCGCGACGCGATCATCGACAGCGGCATCACCATCGTCGAAACCGCCGGCGGTAGCCCTGCACCGCACCTGCCCGCTTTCAAGGCCGCCGAGGTGAAGGTGATCCACAAGGCCGTCTCCGTCCGTCACGCCGTCAAAGCCGAACACCTCGGAGTCGACGCCGTCAGCATCGACGGTTTCGAATGCGCCGGTCATCCCGGCGACGACGATGTCCCCGGCCTCGTCCTCATCCCCGCCGCAGCCAAGGCATTGTCGATCCCGATCATTGCCAGCGGCGGCATCGCTACCGGATCCGGCCTCGTCGCCGCTCTGGCCCTCGGAGCGTCGGCGATCAACATGGGCACCCGATTCATGGCCACCATCGAGGCACCCATCCACGACAACGTCAAACAGCAAATAGTCGCCCACACCGAACGCGACACGCGGCTGGTGTTCCGGGAGTTCAACAACACCGCCCGCGTCGCACGCAACTCGATCTCCGAGAAGATCATTGAGATCTCCCGTCGACCGGGAGCCACATTCGATGACATCGCCCATCTGGCGTCCGGCGCGCGCGGACGCGAGCAGGTGCTGGCCAACGGTGACGTCGAAGGCGGCATGTGGTGGGCCAGCCAAGCCCAAGGACTCATCGACGATGTCGCCAGCTGCCGAGCAGTCGTCCACACAATCATCACCGAAGCCTGCCGGATCATTACGGGCACACTGCCCGAGCAGCTCGGTAATTGACGGTTTCGGGACTGAAACAGCGTTGCTGTCGACAGATTCAAGGATCCTGACAAGATCGTGAGAATTTCTGGCTGACACGAATCTGGAACACCGCAGACCAGGACGCCACGCTACTGCCAAGCCCGGCGGAAACCTACACCGTTTGCAGGTTCCACGATCCGATGTCGGTTTCCGCATTTCGTGTCGGTAGGACACACTCGGCTCAGCGTTTCTGCAGTTCACGGCAGTCACCAGCGGACGCACTGCCCGGAATATCCGAGGATTCCGACAAGATCGTGAGAATCCCTGACTGACACGAACTCGGAACACTGCAGGTCCACGCGCTGCACTACTGACAAGTTCGGCGAGAAGCTACACCGTTCTTTGTCGAGATGCAGGGAAGATTGACAAGCCTGATGGCATAGACTGACAACGACCCCAGGTGAGAGGCCGCACAAAACTGTCAGCCTCTGACCTACGTCGGCGGTGTCGAAGAAGTTCACGCCTCGCTCGACGGCGCGGTCCATGATCTCGAACGCTTCCGCTTCGTCGGTGGCGTCGCCGAAGTTCATTGTTCCGAGCCCAATTCTGCTGACCCGCAGTCCGGAGCGGCCGAGGTGCTTGTATTCCATGGTCTTCTCGCTCATGCTTCGACGCTATGGCTGGGCGCGGCGGTGCGGGAGCCCCTGTGGGAAGGGGTACCAACAGGGACCCCTCGGGTCGGTGACCTGTTCTCCTGCACCGCCATGGCGCAATCTCGGCTTCTTCTACGGCGTCGCCGGGATGGACTATTCCGGCGATGTGATCCGCCTTGGCGCCACCGACGATCTCGATGGCGTCATCAAGCTGGACGGGCAGGGGGCGCGATAGAGGTCCGCCGGCTGAGTGCTGGGCGACCGTCAGCGTTCGGACTTCTCTGCGTCCGGGATCTGGGCGGTGTCGCTGTATTCGCCGGCGGCCCATGAGGCGAGCAGTTGCATGCGCTCCGCGGAGTCCGAGCCCGGTTCGGCGGCGTAGACGGTGATCGACAAGCCGGGCTCGGACTCCATCTGCATGCCCTCGTATGCGAGCGTCATCTCGCCCACCACATCGTGGTGGAAGGTCTTGAACCCCGTGCCGTGGTGACGGACGTTGTGCGAACCCCATCGGGAACGGAATTCGGTGCTGCGCGTGCATAACTCACCGATCAAGTCGTGCAGCTCCTTGTTGTGCGGGTCGCGGCCGGCCTCGGTGCGCAGGATCGCGACCGTGACGTCGGCGAACATGTCCCAGTCGGGATAGAACTCGTAGGCGCGTTCGTCGAGGAAGGTGAACCGGGCGATGTTCGGCGGCTGGCCGGGCATGTCGAAGGTGTCCTTGTAGAACGCCCTCGCGAGGACGTTGGCAGCGAGGATGTCCATGCGACCGTTGCGCACGAACGCCGGACCGGCGGTGACGGCATCGAGGATCCACTGCAGGCTCTGATGCGGCCGCCAACTCTTCGGACTGCGCTTGCGCGGCGGCCGGGCGACGGGGCTGGCGGCGTGGGCAAGGTCGAACAGATGCGCACGTTCAGCGTCGTCGAGAAGCAGCGCCTTGGCGAGGGCGTCGAGGATCTCCGGGGACGCCCCGCTGATCGCACCGCGCTCGAGCTTGGTGTAGTACTCCACACTCACACCTGCGAGGGCGGCGACTTCGCTGCGGCGCAGGCCGGTGACACGACGATTCGTGCCCTCCGGCAGCCCGACCTGATTCGGGGTCACCCGAGCGCGCCTGGTGGTGAGGAACTCACGCACCTGTGCTCGATTGTCCATGTCTCCACGGTAGGCACACGAAGTGCTACGAGACAGTCCCTCGTGGTACCCCCATCGGCCGGGACTCCCTCATGCGGGAAATCAGGAGAAAGCTGGGGGCATGGCTGCGGGATAGCCGTGCCGCAACCGGTCCTGGCACCGCCGTGCGTCGGCGATAGCCGCCCACCGAACAAGTGAAGGAGACCCCACCATGCGTGGTGTTGTCATGCACGCTCCCGGAGACGTCCGTGTCCAGGACCGCCGCGATCCGGTCATCGAAGAGCCGACCGACGCGATCATCCGCGTGACCGCCTCCTGCATCTGCGGGTCGGATCTGTGGCCTTACCGCGGCGCGGAGCCTGTAGAGAACGCGCCGATGGGGCACGAATACATCGGCGTCGTCGAGCAGATCGGCGCAGACGTCACGAACGTCGAAGTCGGCGACTACGTCGTGGGTTCGTTCGTGGCCTCCGACAACACCTGCGAAATTTGCCAGGCGGGCTTTCAGTCCCGATGCGTCCACCAGGTGATGATGGGCGCGATCGGCACCCAGGCCGAGTACGCCCGCATCCCGCTGGCCGACGGCACCCTCGTAAAGGTGCCCGGCGAGCCCACCGCGGCCCAGGCACGCAGCCTGCTCGCGGCCTCCGACGTGCTCGGCACCGGCTGGTTCGCGGCTGTCGCCGCCGAGGTCGGTCCCGGCAAGACCGTCGCGGTGGTCGGAGACGGCGCGGTGGGGCTGCTCGGGATCCTCGCCGCGAAGCGATTGGGCGCCGAGCGGATCATCGCGATGTCCCGCCACGCCGACCGCCAGGCACTCGCGCGCCGCTTCGGCGCGACCGACATCGTCGACGAGCGCGGGGAGGCGGGTGTGGCGAGGATCAAGGAGCTCACCGGCGGCTATGGTGCGCACTCCACGATCGAAGCTGTCGGCACACAGGAGTCGATGCTCCAGGCGATCGGCGCGACCCGGCCCGGCGGGCACGTTGGCTATGTCGGTGTCTCCCACGGCGTCGAGCTCGACGGCCAGGACCTGTTCTTCGCCACCGTGAGCCTGCTCGGTGGCCCCGCCCCGGTGCGCCGGTTCTTGCCTGAGCTCATCGAGCTGATCATGACCGACCAGATCGATCCGGGCGTCGTCTTCGACCTCACCCTTCCGCTCGATCAGGCGGCGGAGGGCTACAAGGCGATGGACGAGCGTCGCGCGACCAAGGTGCTGCTTACCCCTTGAGAGAGCGGAGCATCGGCCTCCGGAACGCTCCGGCGCCGGATCCTCACTGCCTTCTGTCGGCTGTGCCGATTCCGTCCCTACCCTTCATGAAAGACTCCGCATGTCCGACACCGCCCGCAAGGCCGGTCCTGTCCTCGCGACTCTGTTGCTTGTGCTCACCGTCTTCGGTCCGATCTCGATGGACCTCTACCTTCCCGTTCTCCCGGCTCTGACACAGGAGCTCGGTGCGGGGACCTCGACTGCACAATTCACCCTGACCGCGTGCCTCGTCGGCCTTGCCGTCGGTCAGGTCATCGCCGGACCGCTGTCGGATCGTTTCGGCCGCAAGGCCCCGCTGATGGTCGGTCTCGTCGCCTACATCGCGGCCTCGCTCTTGTGCGCGATCAGCCCGACGATCGAGACGCTGATCGCCGCGCGCCTCGTCCAGGGCCTCGCCGGTGCGGTGGGCATCGTCATCGCCCAAGCGGCCGGCCGCGATGTCTACTCCGGCAGCGCGCTGATCCGCTTCTACGGCAGAGTCACCGTCCTCGGCGGTCTCGCTGCGGTCATCGGCCCGGTTCTTGGTGGTCAGCTCGCCCGCATCACTGACTGGCGTGGCATCTTCGTGTTCCTTGCCGGTCTCGGTGCGCTCATCATGATCGCCACTCTTGCTTTCTATCGGGAGACCCTGCCCAGGGGCATGCGCACTACCGGCGGGATGAAACAGTCGGGCAGCGACTTCCGGCTATTGTTCGCCGACAAAGTGTTCGTCGGTGCCGTTCTGATCTGTGGCCTTACCCACGCCGCGCTGTTCGCCTACCTGTCCGGCGCGACCTACATCCTGCAGGACGGCTACGGGTTGTCTCCGCAGGGGTACTCGGTGGTGTTCGGCGCGAATTCCGCTGGCTATATGGTCTTTGGTTGGATCGGCGGCCGCACTGCTGAGCGCTGGTCCGATCGTGGCACCCTCGCCGTCGGTGTCGCCGTGACCGGCCTCGGCTCGGTCGGACTCCTGGCCACAGGTCTGATGGGATTGCCGCTGTCGGTGGTGCTCGTCTCCCTGTTCGTCTTGGCGTCGGGTGTGGCGTTCGCTGCTCCGCCGTCTGCGTCGCTCGCGCTTGCCGAGTACCCCGAACTTGCTGGGACTGCGTCCTCGGTTCTCGGTCTCGCCCGGTTCGGTCTCGGCGGCGTCGCTGCTCCGCTCGTCGGTCTCGGCGGAGCGTCGGCCGTGTTGCCGTTGGGGATCGTGACTGTCGTGTGTGTGGTGCTCTCGCTCGTCGCGCTGATTGCGTTGGTGGGCCGTAGAAACCGCAGTCGGCGTCTCACGGGCCGAGTGGGCCAGGTGTCCGACGAAGCCCTGCGACTGGTTTCGGGAAAGTGATTCCGAAACGGCAATTTACGTCACCGACCCGGCAGCAACCGTGAGTGATTATGGGGCCCGGCCACACGCCTGTCTGATTATCCGTTGTTGTAGGTTCTCGATCTCGGTGTCAGTTTCTCGATTTCGTGTCAGTAACGGGACCCTGAAAAAGTGCCCCGGGCCAGCGAGGACGAGGACAGGTCCGTACAGCGCTCAGGTGATCCTGCCGTTACGCTTTCACTGCGCCGACGCGCCATTCGAACCGAGCAATCAGATCTCGGACCACGCCTCGTCGTGGTCGTCGCGCACCCATTCGACGATGTCGCCGTCGGCGTGAACGTCGTCGGTGAGCCAGAATGTTTCGTCGGGTGCCCAACCTGCGATCACCGACGCCGCATCACCGTCGACGTCGATGGCGATGCCCGCAGCGGCGAGGTAGCCGGCGACGGTGAGGTGCACTCCGCCGTGCACCTCGGCGACGGCCTGCCAGTCGGGCAGCACCCACGATCCGTCGCGGCCGGTGGTGCGGTACCAGTCGTGGCGTTTCTGTGCGGTGACCTCGAGGGGAAATCGTCGGCAGAGTTGCGCCCAGTCCTCGGGCCCGTCGATTTCGAGTACGTCGACGGTGCCGGGTACGAGGTGTCGCCGCGCCCCGGCATGGTTCTCGCCGCCGGAGTCTTCGACGAACCACAGGCATGCGGGTGAACCGTCGTCCAGTGCTCGTGTGGAGCACGGGACGCCGAGTGGTGTGGACCACCACACCCCGGACCAGTTGGCCGTCGGGTCGGTGGGTCGTTCCCGTGCTGCTCGTTTCTCCTCGGCGATGGCCTTCTCGCGCCATCTGGCGAGCGCGTGCCCGACCGGAGGGACACTGGCGTGAGGTTCGACCCAGCCCAGTGACCACTGCTCGTCCCGCACGATGGCGGTGTTCCACCATCGGGCGTGCTCGGATGCGGTGAGGTGCTCGGCGATGCGTCGCAGTTGCGGGCGCATCGGCTCCGTTGCAGCAAGAATGTCGTCGCCGTCGGGTTCTTGCCAGTACCGGGCGGAATCGGTGGTGGCTGCGAGCACGGTGCGCAGGTCTGTCTCGGTCGCTGCGGGCAGCGGCACGTTCGCCAATCGTCGCGCAACGTCCTCGGGGGAGATGTCCGGGAGGGGCTGGTCGGCGCCGGGGCCGTAGAGCACGCCTGCGGTTCCGCGTGCCACGTCGATGCGGTAGGTGGCGTAGAAGACTCCCGACGAGAACGAGTCCAGGGTGTGTTCGTCGCGTGCACGGTCGTCGGCGATCTGCGCGTATTCGAGGAGAAGACGACGACCGCGCGGACCGGCCAGCAGTACCTCGGTCAGGTTCGCCGGAGTGTCCCGTGCCGTCATGGCGTCCAGTAGATCATTACCGCCGCGGCCGTGACGGGTGGAAGATGCTGATGCTTCGGCGCGCGGCGTCAGGTCACCGACCCGACGTGTGTTTGACCTGGCGCGGGGCTCCCACGTTCGTCGTTGGCCTCATCTGAATCAAGTAGTCTTCGACGGGATCCTCATCGAGATAGCTGTCGAAGCGAGTATCTCTGCCCCGGGCGCAGATACGGACTCGGTATCGGCGGTTGCCGGGCTCACCGCGATGGCCGCAGGGGGCACCCGTGGCGTGAAGACTTTCGTGCGATGTGGAGGAGAGAGCCGATGAATCCCTCGGGTTCGGTAAGAACCGACGTCTTTCGCGCCGATCTGTTCGCCGGCAGATCCGTGCTTGTCACCGGTGGTACTTCCGGCATCGGCGCCGGCATTGCGTCGGCCTTCGCCGCCCTCGGTGCCAACGTGTGGGCCATGGGTCTACCGGCACCGGGGCACGAACCCGACACGAGCGGTGAGGCGGTGACCGTCGTCCATGCCGACGTCACCGACGACACAGCCCTCGCCGATCTGCTGGAATGAATGGGGATGTGGACGTACTGGTGAACTGCGCCGGAATTGCGCTTGAGGATGGATCCGAACACACACCGGACGGCTGGAACCGTGTGCTGCGGGTCAACCTCACCGCGGCGATGCGTCTGAGTACGTTCGCACGTCCGCGCATGGCCGGGCGCGCGGCGTCGATCGTCAACGTCGTCTCGATGTACTCGACATTCGGCAGCAATTTCATCCCCGCCTACGCGGCGTCGAAAGGTGCTCTCGTGCAACTGACGAAGTCGCTCGTCAGGCCTACACGGCCGACGGTGTCCGGGTCAACGCCGTGGCACCGGGATGGATCGACACCCGCTCGGACGCGGACATATGGAGGATCCGCAAGCCAACGCGGAGATACTGCACCGAACCCCGCTGGGGGCGTGGGGGATTCCGCAGGACGTTGCATGCGCCGTGGTCTTCCTCAGCTCGCCGGCCGCGTCCTACGTCACTGGATCGGTGCTCCCCGTCGACGGCGGTTACATGACGGCGTAACCGGCGCACCGCGTTGCCCGCCGCGCTGGGAGAACTGGTCGGTGTGCTCGTGCGCCGCGCCGGGTGGAGTCTTTACGCATACCCCAGAAGGGGATATCGCAGTAAGTGCCGGCCTGCAACAGCATCACGGGCGCCGTCAGCATGCGCGGATGGTGCCCGCAAGAACGCCCGTCTCATCCGCACGGACACCCCCGTCAGCCACCCTGGTGACGAAAATCCAGTCGCAGGAGGCGGATCGACCGACGGGCGGCCCACCTCCTGCGGTTGCCGTTGAGGATGGCTCGACGGATTCAGACGCCGAGCTCTCGGCGCTGATGCATCCTTCCATTGTCGTCGAGCTCGATCACGGTGTCGACGCCGATCCGTTCCAGGAAGGCGACGTCGTGGCTGACGATGAGAAGCGCCCCGCGGTACGAGTCGAGGGCCTCGGCGAGCTGCTCGACACTGGTGATGTCGAGGTTGTTGGTGGGCTCGTCCAAGATCAGCAGCTGGGCGGGAGGCTCGGCCAAGAGCAGCCTCGCGAGCAGGACCCTGAACCGTTCGCCACCGGAGAGCGTCCGCACCGGACGATCGACGCTGTCACCACGCAGCAACAACCTGGCGAGTTGGTTGCGGATGGTTCCGGCCGGAGTCTCCGGTGCGACGGCCTGCACGTTTTCGATCGCGTTGGAGTCGTCGTCGAGCCCGTCGAGGCGCTGGGGTAAGAAGCCGACGGCGTCCGTGATCAACCGGCCGTGGGGCCGGCCGGCCACAGGCTCGGTCTGCTGGACGAGTTGCTCGAGCAAGGTGGACTTCCCCACGCCGTTCGCGCCGACGAGTGCCACGCGTTCCGGACCCTGGATGATGATCGTGCGGTCTTCGTCCTCCAGTTCCGCCAGGCGCCGACCGCGAGGCACATCAGGATCGGGCAGGACGAGGTGGATGTGTTCCTCGTCGCGGACGCGCGAGTCGGCCGCGTCGACCGCGGCTTGCGCGGCCTGGACCTTGTCGTCGAGCGTCGACCGCAGGGAGCCGGCGGACGCCTGGGCCTTGCTGGCGCGGTTGCCGGCGAGGATCTTCGGGATGCCACCATCTTTCTGGGTCTTCCTGCCCGTCCGTTCCCGGCGCGCGAGCTTGGTTTCCGCTTCGACGCGCTGCCTCTTTTCCACTTTCAGGGCCTGCTGAGCAGAACGCGCAGCCTGCACCGCGGCGGCCTGCTCCTGCTCCTGATGTTCCTTCCAGGCGCTGTACGGGCCACCGAACGTTTTCAGCGTCCCGTTGTACAGCTCGGTGGTGTTGTCCATGTGCTCGAGCAGCTCGAGGTCGTGGCTGACGACGACGAGGGTGCCCGGCCACTGGTCGACGAACTCGGCGAGCTTCGTGCGCGTCGCGCGGTCGAGATTGTTGGTGGGTTCGTCGAGCAGGGTGATCGGGGTACGACGGATGCGCAGGCCGGTGATCGCGATGAGCATGGCCTCGCCGCCAGAAACCTCGACGACGCGACGGTCGAGGTCTGCAGCGGAGAACCCGACCTGATGTAACGCCTCGTCGGCCCGGGTCTCGATATCCCAGTCGTCGCCGATCGCATCGAAGTGGCGTTGATCGGCGTCACCGGACTCGATCGCCTCCATCGCGTCGAGAATCGGCTGGATGCCGAGCAGCTCGGCGATCGTCGTGTCCTGCCGCAGCGTGAGCGTCTGCGGCAGGTAGCCGACCTCGCCGCTGGTGTCGATGTGGCCGGAGGTCGGGTGCAGCTCGCCTGCAATGAGGCGGAGCAAGGTGGACTTTCCGGCGCCGTTGCGGCCGATCAACCCGGTCCGGCCGGTGTTGAAGGTGCCGTCGACACCGGCAAGCGCGCGAGTGCCGTCGGGCCATTCGAACGTCACATTGTGCAGGGTGATAGCGGACTTCGTAGACACTGCTGTGTTTCTCTTTCTCTGCCGTCAGACGCCGGTGGGTGTGACAGGAATCAGTTCTGTGTCGATAGGGGCGGTAGCTGGAGACGACGCCGCAACGTAGTTCGCGTGCAAGTGCCGTGGTCGGCGCCGATGCCTGTGCCGAACTGGCGTCGCCAGGTCGCATGAATGCTGGTCTTTCGGCGAACGCGGTGCTGAGAGGTGGGAGCGGGGGACTTGCGGGCCTGCATGGCAAAGCCTTTCGTGAGCAGTTGTGAACAGGACAACCGGCCACGGGCCTGCCGATGAAGCGATAGGTCACACCGGATGGGCAGCACGGAACTGGCTCCCATGACGCGGAGCTGTCGCTCGACAGTCAGGAAGGAACAGACGGCACACCCCGAAAGGCAGAACCCATATTCGCAATCGTGCACTCAGGACCGAGGTCGGTGCGAGGCGAACGTGCCGGTGAGGACTACGCGGGTGTCGACATCCCAGAATGGGACGGACTCCCGCACGTGTCGGAGAACGAACATTCACTGATGCGGAGAATCGCCGCTCAAGTGAAAGCCACCGGCAATTCGGTGGCTAGGCTCTGTCTATCTCGATCAGTCCCATGCGTATTACCTTATCAGCCCGCTGACCCTCACCCGCATGCGACTGCGTCCTGTGGACAAGGGCAGCATGTCCGCCTGGATCGGCAGGGCAGTACTGCAGTCGGTCGGCTGGATCGTGCTGATTTTCGTCGATGTCCCAGTGTGGGAGACCTTCCTGCTGACCGTCCCGCTGATCCTGCTCGAGTTGCTCGGCCCCGTTCTCGGTGAGCGCGCCACGCGGACTCCATGGCATCCGCATCACATCGCCGAGCGGTATAGCCTGCTCACCATCATCGCGCTTGGTGAGGTGATCGTGGGTACGGTCGCGTCGCTGAGCGCTGTCGTCGAACTGCAGGGATGGGATGTGACCGCCGCAGTGACGGGCCTGGCAGGAGTCGGTCTGACGTTCGGTCTGTGGTGGGTGTAATTTCAGTTCCCCTTCGGCGTCGTGCTGCACCACCGGCGGTCACGGCCGTTCGGTTTCGGATACGGACGCATTCTGGTATTTGCGGCGCTGGCCGCGGTCGGTGCGGGGCTGCACGTGGCTGCCTATCACCTCGAACACTCCGTGGAGGTGCGATCTGTTCTGCCGGGAGGCTGCACGGTATCCATGTCGTCCGTTGTTGCAGAACGGAGCCCGAAGTCCTTTTAGACTTGCGAGTGCAGTCTCGGCGGTCGGAACGGCTGGCGAAGAAATCGAAAGGTTTGGGAGCGGTCGCGCGCACAGCTCCGGTGGCGTGTCGTCCGGTTCGCGTACCCGGGGAAACGAGTTCCGCATGCTCTTCGTGATTTCCGTCGTTGCCAGTTCGGTCGAGCCATGACCCGCGCGGCACCGCGCAGGATCGGAGTCGAGGAGGAGTTGCACCTCGTCCATGCAGCCACGCGGCAACCGATCGACCGCGCACCGGAACTGCTCGAGCAAGACAACTCATCGACCACGGATCACATCATGCACCACAACCCAATTGATCCACATGAGACACGCTCTTAGTTCTCACTCGGGGTGATCTGGCCCTCGAACCTGATAATGAAAGCGTTCAGTGCCGGCTTCCGTCTCGTTGCCCATCGTGTTGTTCCTTTTCCGGTCGGGTCCCGGGCCCGGGTTGCCGAACACAGACGCTTCGATACGGCTTGTTGGTTGGGAGAATGTTCGCGGGTTCATCGACCATGGGGGCGAGGCGGTTCTTACGGCCCCAAGCCCAACAGCCCAGCCCTGGTAGCGAATCGGAGATCCTTGAGCGGAAGCTCGGCCGCTTCGAAGACGAGAATGCTGTCCTAACGAGTCGAAACCACCAAGCGGCGTGTTTCAGCGGTACTGGGACGGGACGGGGCGGGGTGGCGGCAAGCGAGTCGAGCCCTGGCTTACCGCCTTATCTGCTCAGCTCAGAATCGTGGAGCGGCAAAGGCCATCAGTCCCCCGAAGCCGTGGCTGCATCGACTGCCCGTGCCGACGGCGCCCGAAAATAGAACCAGACCAAGCATTATCGCGCAAGAGGGCTGGACCCGTTGTCAACTCAACTCGATGTGTGCAGCAGAGCTGCAATGTCCTCATCGAGTTGCTGAAGCGCCACGATAACCGGAACTCGGTGTTCTCGACCGATGTGAGAAAGCTCGGTCTTCGTACGGTCTCGTCTGGGCAGTGGCCGCAATTCGGTGATTCGTGATTGCAGAGCGCTGCCGAGTTCCTCCAGCTCGGAACTGAGTCCACTGATGATGAGCAGCTCTGGGTCGACAATCGCCTCGATCAGCAGGGCAGTGTAGGCAATTCGGTCGACAATGTCACGAATCATATTCTGTGATGGAGGGTCTCGATGTGCTGCGTGCCATAGCGACGAGAATTCGGGCTCATCCAGGGGCGTTCCCCCTGTGGACCCGACGACACCGGCAGTTCCGGTGGCACCCGTATACGGTCGCCCATCGATGATCAGTCCTACACCGATGCATTGTCCGCAATCCAGTACGACCGCGGAACGTGCCCCTCTTGCCCTACCGGCTATTGGCTCAAGGCCTGGCCGGGTGGCGATATCTGTGCAGTTGACCGGCACACGCAAATTGCCAAGATCCGCGGCGGAATCGACCGCCGCGGTGAGCTCCCCACGGAGGTGACATCGACAGCGACAAAGTGCGTGCTCTTACCCACGCCTCTCATCAAGAGCTGCTGCGATGTCCGAGCGCGCGAACTCGATAGGTCAGTCAACACCGTTCGAGTGCCGCGTGTGCAGGGCTGGGACAGCAGTGCGTCCGAGACCGAACGTACCGCCGGTGGTGACGGCTCCACCGATGTTCATAAAGATCTTCCTGTCTCGGAAGGACCGGAGGATTTCCTGCAGCTGAAGGCTATTGGGACCGGTTGGGTGCCTAGGGCACATGCAGGATGAGGGCGTCGCCCTGCCCGCCGCCACCGCAGAGCGCGGCGACACCGGTGCCGCCGCCGCGACGGCCGAGTTCGAGCGCGAGGTGCAGCACGATGCGCGCACCGGACATCCCGAGGGGATGGCCGAGTGCGATGGCGCCGCCGTTGACGTTGATGCGTGTCCGGTCGAGGTCGAGTTCGCGGGCCGAGGCGATACCGACGGCGGCGAATGCTTCGTTGATCTCGACGAGATCGAGGTCCGTCGGCGCGATACCCTCACGTGCGCAGGCCTTGACGATGGCCCGCGACGGCTGGGATTGCAGTGTCGAGTCCGGGCCGGCGACGACGCCGTGGGCGCCGATCTCGGCGATCCAGGACAGTCCGAGTTCTTCGGCTTTGGCTTTGCTCATGACGACGACGGCGGCGGCGCCGTCGGAGATCTGGGAGGCCGATCCGGCGGTGACGGTACCGTTCTTCGCGAATGCGGGCGGGAGCGCGGCGAGTGTCTCGACGGTGGTGTCGGGGCGGATGCCCTCGTCGGCGGTGAACAGGACGTGCTCACCCTTGCGTTGTGGGACCGGTACCGGCACGACCTCGTCGTCGTACACGCCGTCCTTCCAGGCTCGCGCGGCGTTCTGGTGGGAGGCGGCGGAGAAGGCGTCCTGCTCTTCGCGGGAGACGGCTCGTTCGTCGATGTTGGCGTATTCGGTGAGGTTGCCCATGCCCTGTGCGGTGAACACGTCGTAGAGTCCGTCGTGCGCCATGTGATCGCGCAGCGGGACGTCGCCGTATTTGAAGCCGGCGCGGCTGCTCTCGAGCAGGTGCGGTGCCTGGCTCATCGACTCCTGGCCGCCGGCGACGATGATGTCGAACTCGCCGGCGCGGATGAGCTGATCGGCCATCGCGATTGCCGTGAGCCCGGACAGGCAGACCTTGTTGACGGTCAGGGCCGGCACGTCCATCGGGATGCCGGCTGCGGCGGCGGCCTGGCGGGCGGGGATCTGCCCGGCTCCTGCGGTCAGGACCTGGCCCATGATGACGTAGTCGACCTGCTCGGGGGATACCCGGGCCTTGTCGAGTGCGCCTTTGATGGCGATGCCGCCGAGGTCCGCGCCGGAGAAGTCCTTGAGCGAGCCGAGCAGGCGTCCCATCGGGGTGCGGGCGCCGGCGACGATCACGGTGCTGGTCATGAGGTGACCTTTCGGCAGTAGGGGAGGGGCGGCGGGTCAGCCGGCGAGGTGGCGGCTGATGACCAGTCTCTGGATCTGGTTGGTGCCTTCGAAGATCTGGGTGATCTTGGCTTCGCGCATATACCGTTCGACGCGGAAGTCGCGGGTGTAGCCGTAGCCGCCGAGGACCTGCACGGCGTCGGTGGTGACCTTCATCGCGGCGTCGGTGGCGACGAGTTTGGCGACCGAGGCGTTGCGCGAGTACGACAGGCCCGCGTCGCGGCGCCGGGCGGCGTCGAGGTAGGTGGCGCGGGCCGAGTCGACGGCGGCGGCCATGTCGGCGAGCAGGAAGCCCAGGCCCTGGTGGTCGATGATCTTGCGGCCGAACGCCGTGCGTTCCTGGGCGTAGGCCACGGCCTCGTCGAGCGCGGCCTGCGCGATGCCGGTGGCGACGGCGGCGATGCCCAGGCGACCGGCGTCGAGGGCGCTGAAGGCGATCTGTAGGCCCTGCCCTTCGGCGCCGAGGCGGCGTTCTTCCGGGACGAAGGCGTTGTCGTAGTGCGCCGAGGTGGTGGGCACGGCGTGCAGACCCATCTTCTCCTCGGGCTTGCCGAAGCTCAGTCCCTCGGTCTCCTTGGGGACGAGGAAGCAGGAGATACCCTTCGAGCCTTCGCCGGTGCGGGCGAACAGGTTGTAGAAGTCGGCGATACCGCCGTGGGTGATCCAGGCCTTGGCGCCGGTGATGCGATATCCCCCGTCGGTGGCGGCGGCCTTGCAGGTCAGGGCGGCCGCATCGGACCCGGCCTGCGGTTCGGACAGGCTGTAGGCGCCGATCGTGGCGCCGCCGAGCATGTCCGGCAGCCACTGCTGCTTCTGCTCGTCGGTGCCGAACGCCATCAGTGGGTGGCAGGCCAGACTGTGGACGCTGACCGCGACCGCGACCGCGGCCCAGCGGGCGGCGATTTCTTCGAGGACCTGCAGGTACACCTCGTACGGTTGGCCACCGCCGCCCCATTGCTCGGGGTACGGCAGGCTCAGCAGCCCGGCCTCGCCCAGGGTGGCGAACACACCCTCGGGATAGGTCTCGGACTTCTCGTGCTCGTCGACGATGGGGGAGAGCACCTTGTCGGCGACATCGCGGGTGAGCTGAATGAGGTCACGGGCCTCGTCGGTGGGCAGCAGGCGGTCGACGGCCACAGGATTCTCCTCGATAGATACGAAAGGCAGTACTCGATTCTGCTTCACAGTACTGTCGACGGGGCAGTACTGCAATCCGTCCCCAAGTACTATCGGTCGTATGGATCCTCGCTCGTCGTTCGCCACCGCCCGCCGCACCGAACTGTTCGACGGGCTTGTGGAGCTGTTCCTCGCCGAAGGTTTCGCGCATCTGACCCTCGATGCGATCGCGGCCCGCCTTCAGTGCTCCAAATCCACGCTCTATACCCTTGCGGGAAGCAAGGAGCAGCTGGTCACGGCGGCCACAGTGCACTTTTTCAAACAAGCAACCGAACAGGTGGAGACGAAGGTGGCGGCCGCGGGATCGTCCGACCGCATCGCGGCATATCTGACCGCGGTCGGCGAGGCACTCGCCGCAGCGTCGGACAAGTTCATGAACGACCTGGACGCCTTCGCCCCGGCACGCGAGGTCTACGAACGCAACACGCGCATCGCCGCCCGTCGCGTCCAGGAATTGATCACCGAGGGGGTGATCGCTGGAGAGTTCCGCCAGGTGCATGTGGCTTTTATTGCAGATCTCGCTGCAACGATGATGGTGCGCATCCAGCAAGGCGGGGTCCGTGCCGGCACCGGTCTCGACGATGCCGCTGCGTACCGTGAACTGACTTCTGTCCTTACGGCTTATGTCAGCGTATCCAGAGAGTGAAGACTTGTCTGTCCGCATTCGGCTGGGTCGAGACGGTCGGTCGCGCCGGAACAACCTTCACTTGGTTGATCGGCTCTGTGATCGAAGACCGTTCCAGTACAGGAACTCTCACTGCGCCTCGTTATGCGCGGGAAGAGGGACCATAGTGGATGCTCACTACCTGCTGCTCTCGTGCATCAAGACGCTGTCCGGGATCTACGAACAGGACATTGAGGTCAGGCACGGTGTCCATCACCAGTTATTTCCCGTGGCGCCAACATCAAGACCGCACTGGTGAATCCGCAACGACTGAATCTGCATCCGCGAAGTGATAGGAGAAGATGTCGAAAACTTGCGATGCCGCCCTCGTCGCAGTGTGTCACGACGCTCAACGAATCTCTTAGGTAGACAACTCGTTCGGGAAACGGTGGCCGAATTGTCCCAGCTCGTCCTCGTCGTGGACTCCAGCCCGATCAATTGCCGACTGCGGCGGACCGGCGCCCGTCGCCTCGATCGTAGGTGTCCGATGAAATGCCACGCTCGCGGAGTTTGGCCTTTTGGATTTTCTGGGTTGGGGTCTTCGGAAGGCTATCGACGATCTCGATGTACCGGGGAACCATGAACGGTGCCGTACGTTCTTCGAGGTGGCTGACGAGGTCCCCTGGGGTCAGGCTGTGTCCGTCCTTCAATGCCACGAACACCATGATCTCGTCCTCGCTTTGGTCAGACGGAACGGCAATTGCCGCGCTCTCCAGCACGGCCGGATGAGTGTTGACGTCGGCCTCGACTTCCGCCGACGAGACGTTCTCGCCTCGTCGGCGGATTGCGTCCTTGAGTCGGTCGACGAAGTAGTAGTTTCCGTCGGAGTCTTTTTTGAAGATGTCCCCGGTATGCAGCCATTGGTTGCGCCAGGCAGCCACCGTAGCTTCCGGTTTTCTCCAGTAGCCCGCCATGAGTGTCCACGGTGTGTCCGAACGGAGGATGAGTTCGCCGGTCTCGCCGTCGGCAACCTCGTGGTCGTGTTCGTCGACTATCCGGGCGGAGTAGCCCGCACGCAGGACGCCACAGGTTGTGCTGTTTGCCACGTTGTAGCCGTCACTAAGGATGCAGCACGATGTCTCGGTCATATTGAACGTGGTGCGTGCACGCAGGCCGAAACGCTTCTCGAATCCGCTGAGGTCGTCGGGGAGCGGGAGCATCAGGGCATCTCTGAGCGAGGAGTCCGCGTCGGTTGGCAGTTCGTCCCTGCTGAGGAGGAACTGCACCATTGCACCAAGGAGGATGGTGGTGGTCACTTGGAACCGGTCGACGTCATTCCAGAAGGTCTTGGTGTCGAATCGGGGTTTCATGACGAAGCGACCGCCGACCTTCGCCATGGAAACGAGGGGACCTTTGCTGCTCATGTGGAACATCGGAAAGGGTGAATAGAAAGCGTCTTCGGAGCCGAAGAGGTGTGTCGGAGCAATGCCGTCCGCTGTGGCGGCGACCTGAGCCCACGGCAGCATCACACCCTTCGACGGACCGGTGGTCCCGGACGTGTAGATGATCGCGGCGATGTCGTGGGGCGCCGGCGGGGTGAGAGTTAGCTCGTCGACCGCACCCACCAAGTCGCTTGCCGCGATCACCGTGAGATTAGGCGTGTCCACGCATGCCTGGCCCACGACGACGAGCGTGGTGATGTTCGGCGCCTGGGGAAGGGCCGCGATCACCTCGGACACGTAGTCCGCGTGGATGATTGCGACCTTCGACTGCGAGTCGCCGAGGATGTACTCGAGCATTCGGCCGCGGTATCCCGTGTTGACGGACACTTCGTATGCGCGCAACCACGAGATGCCGATCCACGCGCTGACTGCGTCTGCGCAGGGTGGCAGCAGAGTTGTGACGGTGTGTCCCGGTTCGATGCCGAGCCGGGACAGCGCGCTGGCCCACGCGAGGCCGGCGAGGTGGATCTCGGCGTAGGTATAACTCGCTCCGGAGACTGTTTCGACGAGGAAGGTGTCGTCAGGATTCGTCCTGCTGCGTTCTTCGATGATGGCGGGCAGGGAGACCGCAGGGGTCATTGGAATCCTCCTGGTCGAGTTCCGTGGCGCTGGTCACATTAGGTGGCGTTGACAGTGATGTCAACAGACGTCGGAGCGGTGCTTCGGGGGTGATGTCACACTCTCGCGGGATAGGACAGACTGTCAGTACGGCGCGCAGCGCGTGAACTGCAGACGGGAGGCTCTCGACGTGACCGAGGCGAGATCGGCATGGTTCAAACGCACCGACTACGACCGGAGTGACAGTGCTACCCGCACCCGCCTCCTCGAGGCTGCGGAGTCGGTGTTCGTCGACGCCGGATACGCCAAGGCCTCTATTGCGCGGATAACCGAGGTTGCGGGGGTGTCGCGAGCCACCTTCTATGTGTACTTCCAGTCGCGCGACGAGATCTTCGTATCCCTGGCCGAATCCGTGGTGGAGGCGGCGGAGAAGGCTCAGCGAGCTCCGCGCGCCGACCATCGGGACCCGAGGGCGGTCATCGCCCACGCGATCGACTCGGCACTCGAGCTCTACTCTTCACGTTCGGGCTTTGTGCGCCTGATCGAAATGCGCGCAGGAGAGGACGAGCGCGTGGCGCAGATCTGGGATCGATTGTGGAAGGGGCAGATCGACCGCGGCGCCCGGTTCATCGAGCGCCTGCAAGAGCAGGGCGCGTGCGATCCAGCGGTGGAGCCCGGCATGGCGGCGGAGGCGATGACCGCCGTCCTGCTTCACCACGGGCGCCGCCTGGGCACCAGGCCAGAGGGTCGTCGGGAGTTGGTTGCAAGCCTGTCCCGACTCTATGAACGGGTCATTGCCCTTCACGCCTGACTCACAAGCTGCGCATACCTGTCCGAGGGGTCTCGCCCATTGACGATCTCCACGCGTTGACATTACCGTCAACGCTACATACGGAGGTGAGGAGACCCATGGCGGAATCGAACTCGTGCAGAGCGTCGGGTCAGGTCGAAAGAGTCCGGCAGGCCGGGCTGGATGGTGGTCGGTCGGATGCCGTCGCGCGTCAGCATCGTCTCGGCAAGTTGACGGCCCGTGAACGTATCGACCGACTGGTCGACCCAGGCTCGTTCACGGAGTTCGGCGCGTTGGTTGCACCGACACGAGATACAGCGTATGACGGTGAGATCGATGCTCCCGCAGACGGAGTCGTCACGGGATGGGGTCACCTGGACGGTCGGCCGGTCGCCGTGGCATCGTTCGACTTCACCGTGGCGGGCGGGAGCAACGGCACCGCAGGCGGACTCAAGATGCATCGCCTTGCCGAGTCGGCGCGCCGAGAAGGTACGCCCATGATCCTTCTCTTGGACGGCGGCGGGCATCGCCTGCAGGAGGGCCTGGACTCCTGGCACTTCGCGGCGGGATTCGCCCTGTTCGAGGAAATGGTTGCGCTGTCGGGATTTGTCCCGATCGTGTCGGCGGTGCTGGGACCCGGGTTCGGCGGCCCTGCGAACTTCGCGGCACTTTCCGACTTCGTCGTGATGGTAAGAGGTATCTCCTCCATCGGTATCGCCGGGCCTGCTCTGGTGAAGGCAGCGACGGGTGAGGTCTTGTCGAAGGAAGAACTCGGTGGGGCCGACATTCAGGCCGAACGTGGTGTCGTGGACCTTGCTGTGGACTCGGAAGACGAGGCCTTCGACGCGATGCGGGCCTTTCTCGGGTTCCTCCCGTCGAACTCCGGACAGGAGCCACCCCATGACTCCATGCCGGAGGTCAGTGACACCGCCGTATCGCTGGACGACGTGGTGCCGATCAATCCGAAGCTTGCGTACGACGTGCTCGATGTTGTCGACGCACTCGTCGACGCCGAAAGCATGTTCGAGCTTAGGCCGCGTCACGCGCCGAACGTCGTGACATCCTTTGCCCGTCTCGGTGGTCGTCCCGTTGGGATCGTCGCCAATCAACCCTTGCACCTCGGTGGTGCTCTGGACAGCCCTGCCTGCGACAAGGTGGCTCATTTCGTCTCGCTGTGCGATGCATTCGGTGTTGCCTTGGTCTATCTAGTCGACGTGCCAGGGTTCCTCGGTGGCAGCGCCGCAGAGGACTCCAACCTGGCACGCAGGAGCGGGCGCATGTTCTTCGAGCTCGGGCAGGCGACCGTGCCGCGACTGAGCGTCGTGATGCGGAAGGGCTACGGAGCCGGGTACATCGCGATGTGCGGTGGTCGCAGCTTCTCGGCGGATTTGGCAGTTGCATGGCCGACAGCCGAAATCAGTGCCACCTCTGTCGACGGCGCACTCGACATCGCCTTCCGACGCGAGATCGAGTCGTCCGACGACCCCGAGGAATACCGGCAGACTTTGCACGACAAGTTCTCGGAGCACATCACGCCGCTCGCCGCCGCGTCCGGATTCGGCATCGACGACGTAATTACGCCCAGCGCGACCAGGAATCTGCTGGTGTCGAAGCTCAAACGCACGCCCACGCGACGACAGCGCACCTCACCCCCGAAGTTTCGTGCGATCTCACCGATCTAGGAGCCCGCTCATGAAGAAGGTCCTCATTGCCAATCGAGGTGAGATCTCGGTGCGAGTGAGCCAAGCATGCCGAGCGCTGGGCCTCACCTCCGTGGCAGTCTGTTCCGAGACGGAACAGACTGCGCTGCACGTTCGATTCGCGGACGAGGTCGTTGTCCTTCGGTCCGATGCCGCCATCCCCTATCTCGACGTCGATGCGGTTGTTTCGGCTGCTGTCTCGGCCGGAGCGGATGCCGTCCATCCCGGTTACGGGTTCCTGTCGGAGAACGGCTCCTTTGCAGAGGCGGTCACAGATGCGGGACTGACTTTTGTCGGCCCCAACAGATCTACCATCGACCTGCTCGGCGACAAGGTGCAGGCGCGGCGGGCAGCCGTGGCAGCCGCAGTGCCCGTGGTTCCAGGCTCCGACCTGCCGGCCGCAGACACCGCCACCATCATCCGCTTCGCCGATCGGTACGGCTGGCCGCTGGTGGTGAAGGCCTCACGAGGTGGCGGTGGTCGTGGGATGCGGGTCATCCGCGCGGAAGCCGAAGTCGAGTCCGCGGTGACGAGTGCGATCCGCGAGGCAACGAGCGCCTTCGGCAACGGGGAGATCTTCATCGAACGCTTCATCGAGAATGCCCGACACGTCGAGGTCCAGATCGCCGCCGACACCCACGGCAATGTTGTCGCCCTCGGCGATCGCGACTGCTCCGTGCAGCGCAGGAACCAGAAGCTGCTGGAGGAGGCGCCTGCGCCTCACCTCCCTGCCGGACTACGCAATGAAATCCACCGTGCCGCAGTAAGGCTGAGTCGAGACGCGGGATATATCGGACTGGGGACCGTCGAGTTTCTCGTCGCCGGAGACGAGTTCTACTTCCTGGAGGTGAACGCGCGGATTCAGGTCGAACATCCGGTCACCGAGGCTGTCACCGGTCTCGATCTGGTCGCCGAACAACTGCGGATCGCGTCCGGCGACCGACTCACCGTCTCCGCTACACCGGAGCCCCGTGGTCACGCTATCGAGGTCAGAATCAACGCGGAGGACCCTGCTCGCGGATTCCTTCCCGTCGCAGGCATACTGGACGAACTGACCGTTCCCCATCGTGTCGGGCTGAGGTTCGATGCCGGGTACGAGTCCGGAGACACGGTCTCGTCGTGTTACGACAGCATGATCGGCAAACTCGTCATCACAGCTCCGACACGCGAGCAGGTAATTCGACGTGCCGTGAGTGTTCTCGCCGACGTACGGGTGGTAGGGCTGCCGACCACACTGCCCGCTGACATGGCTGTGTTGACGGCACCGGAGTTCGTGCGTGGCGGGGTGGGAACCCGCTGGTTCGAATCGGTACTCGAACCGACCCTGTCGGTTGCGGCAACCGACGACCGCCCACAACTCGCAGAGGGTCTCGTGGAGGTCGGGGGCCGCGTCATCCGAGTCCCCCGCGGAGTCAAGGTCGATGGACAGCAGATCGCTCCGGCTGCCAAACGGCCTCGACGCGAGCGTGTTGCGGCGCGTGCCGCACACGACGGGGGAGCGGTTGTGAGCCCCATGGCTGGGACGATTCTTGCTGTGCACGTCGTTGCCGGCCAGGAAGTCGCCGCTGCTGATCCGATCGCCACCGTCGAAGCAATGAAGATGGAGAACGTGATCCGTTCGACAGCAGCCGGCGTCGTCGGCGCGGTCACCGCCAGGGTTGGGGACGTGATCGCCTCCGGGCACGAAGTAGCCACAGTAGTCACATCGACGGCAAGTGTGAACCAGACCGCCGCGACGGAGGTACCCGCGTAATGGAGCGGCTACGAACCGCACCGAGCGTCGAGGGCTCAGCTGCCTACTTCACCGGGAACGTGCACTACGACGTCCTCGCGCGCGGTGAAGGTGAGTCCCGAATCCGAGTCAATCGAGTTTGGTTCGCTCCCGGAGCACGAACGGCGTGGCACAGCCATGTGCGGGTCAGACGTTCGGAATCGACAAAGGACTCGGCGTGGTCGCGACACGGAGTCAGGTGTACCTCGTGCGTCCGGGCGAGGTGATCCACACACCTCCCGGAGAAGAACACTGGCACGGCGCCGTACGTGATTGCTTCATGGTCCACCTCGCAATGTGGGAGGGCGATGAGGTGCAGTGGGGCGCGCACGTCACGCCGAACGAGTACGAAGCCGCGCTGGCTGTCGCCGTCGCGGCCTCCTGCAAGAACACAGATAGGACATCATGGAATTTCAAGACGTCATGAAGGCGCGCTACAGCTGCCGATCATTTCTGCCCGACGAGCTATCGCAGGAGCACCTCGAGCGAATCTTCAGCCTCGCGCAGCGAGCACCATCATGGTCCAACACACAGCCGTGGACTGTTCATCTCACCAGTGGACCGGCGACCGCAGCGTTCGCCGGAGCTCTGACCGAGCACGTGCAGGCGCAATCCCAGAGCCCTGACCTCGTCATGCCTGAAAAGTACGAAGGTGTCTACGCCCAGCGTCGGCGAGAGACCGGGTTCGGCTTGTACGAATGCCTCGGGATCGCCCGCGACGACCGCGATGCACGTCATTCCCAGTTGATGCTGAACTACAGCTTCTTCGGAGCTCCGCACGTAGCGGTCATCACGTCGGACCGAAATCAGGGCGTCTACGGTGCCATCGATTGCGGGGCCTACGTGTCGGCTCTCACCCTGGCGGCCACGTCGCTCGGTGTCGGATCCATTGCACAGGCAGCGATTGCCCAGTATTCGGACTTTGTCAGGACCTACCTCGGCATCGATGACGACCGAGTCGTGGTGTGTGCGGTGGCACTTGGACTGGCCGATCCGGATCATCCGGCAAACCGCTTTCGCACCAGTCGCGCACCGTTGGACGAGGTGGTGACAAGGGCTGGCGCCTGATGGGCGCGGCGCGACCGTCAGAGGCGGTCATGCGCAACGAGGCAGAACGAACGCATCATTTGGGAGATCACATGAATGCACTTCCAGCGATCGAGGACCGTACCATGCCGCGGGCGTTCGCTCGCGTCATGTCGACATCACCGGACAAGACTGCCTTCGTTGAGGCGGACGGGACCGAATGGACCTATCGCGGCACGGTCGCGCGGTCACTGCAAGTGGCTGCCGGCTTGCTGGAACTCGGTGTGAACCCACGGGAAAGCGTCGCGCTGATGCTCGACAACTCGTTCGACTTCCTCTGCCTTGCGTTTGGATTGGGATTGTCCGGTCGGGTGCAGGTCCCGGTCAACACGGCGTACAAGGGCCAGTTCCTCGCGCACATCCTGCGTGACAGCGGTGCCCGGGTACTGGTCATGGAGGATCGATACGCCGACCGGCTGACGGCCCTCGAGGCCGACGTCCCAGATCTCGAGACTGTGGTGATTCGGGGTGGCGACGGAACCGCGCTGCGTTCGACACGGTTCGATGTGGTGACCCTCGACGACCTGTTGGTACGCGATCCCGCGCCCATCGCGGAGTCTCGACCCGCAGACCTGATGGCAATCATGTACACGTCGGGAACGACGGGCCTGTCGAAGGGCGTGGAGATCAGCCACGCCCATGCCTACACCTATGCATCCCGGGAGGACAGCGCGAGGCCCAACTCGGACGACCGCATCCTCGTGTTCCTGCCGATGTTCCACCTCGCGGGCCAGTGGTACGGGGCATATCAATCGGTAATCGCCGGCGCCACAGCCGTGCTGCAGCCGGCCTTCTCGGTGACCAAGTTCTGGGACTGGATCCGTGAATTCGACATCACGGAAACGGTGATGCTCGGCGCCGTGGCGGAGCTGCTACAGCAGGCAGAACCCAAATCGAACGACTGGGACAACCCGCTGACGTTCGCGGTGATGGCTCCCTTGGCAAGTGATTTCGAAGGATTCCGCTCGCGATTCGGCGTCGAGGTGGGTGCGGTCTACGGAATGAGTGAACTCGGCGCAGTGATGTTCTCGGATCCACCCGGCGTAGTGGCGGGCGAGGCGGGACGCGCGCGATCCGAGTACGAATTCAGGTTGGTGGATGAGAGCGGAAACGACGTACCGGACGGGTCCACGGGGGAGCTGTTGGTACGGGCGGCAACATCTGAGCAGGTCATGCGGGGCTATCACGGTCTTCCGGAGAAGACCGCGGAGACCCTGGTCGACGGCTGGGTGCACACAGGCGACATCTTCCGGCGGGACGCCGAGCGCCGGTACTACTTCATCGATCGAAAAAAGGACGCACTCCGGCGCCGTGGCGAGAACGTGTCGAGCTTCGAGGTCGAGCGCGTGATCAACGGCCATCCGGACGTTCTCGAATGTGCTGTCGTAGCTGCCCCCTCCGACCTCGTCGAGGACGAGATCAAGGCGGTTTTGGTACCCCGTGAGGGACGGAGCATCGACCTTGCCGCCCTGACGACTTATCTTGCCTCGCACATGCCGTACTTCATGGTTCCGCGCTACTTCGAGATCGTCAGTGATCTTCCCAAAACCCCAACCCAGAAGATCCAGAAACACCTCCTACGGGGTGAGACCGGTGGAACGGTGTGGGACCGCGAGTCCGCCGGAATTCGGCTCACTCGGCACTCATGACATACGGACGAAGGGAACCGTCGATGAGCGTGAAACGTCTTCTCGTGGCGAACCGTGGCGAGATCGCTGTCCGAATCATGCGCTCGGCTGCGGATTTGGGTATCGAGACGGTCGCCGTCGCATCTGCCGACGATGTCGGCTCGGGACACACCCGGCATGCCGACAAGGTTGCCGGGCTTCCGGGTGCGGGGCCGGCTGCCTATCTCGACGCGTCGACGGTCGTCGATGCCGCGATCGAGAACGGCTGTGACGCCATCCACCCGGGCTACGGGTTCCTGTCCGAAAGTCGCGAGCTGGCACAGTTGACCGAGTCAGCGGGGCTGAGTTTTGTCGGTCCGTCGATCGACACGCTTGCGACCTTCGGCGACAAGACTGCCGCTCGGCGTCTGGCCCGACAGTGCGGAGTTCCGCTACCCACAGGAACTGTGGGTGTGACCTCCCTCGCCGAGGCCACCGAATTCATGGAATCTCTGAGGGCCGGGGCCAGCGTCATGGTCAAGGCCGTCGCGGGAGGCGGTGGCCGTGGCATGCGACCGGTCGACGATCCTCGGGATCTCGCCGCGGTCTTCGAACGGTGTTCCTCGGAGGCGCGAAAGGCATTCGGATCCGGGGATCTGTACGTCGAAGAGCTGTTCGCCGGGGCCCGTCACATCGAGGTACAGGTGGTCGGCGACGGGCAGGGAGGTGTCCTGCACTTGTGGGATCGCGACTGCAGTGTCCAGCGGCGGCGACAGAAGGTGATCGAAATCGCGCCAGCCGATCTTGCACCAGGCGTCCGGGCGAAGCTGCTCGGCTACGCAACCGATCTTGCCGCGGCGACCTCCTACCGCAGTCTCGGGACCGTTGAATTCCTCGTACGTGGCAAAGACGTCGTCTTCCTCGAGGTCAATCCGAGAATCCAGGTCGAGCACACCGTCACCGAAGAAATCCTCGGAATCGACCTCGTCGAGCTACAGCTGCGCATTGCCGGCGGAGCAACATTGGCAGAGCTCGGTTTGCCGGACCAACCCGGCGAGGTCCCGGAGAGAAGTGCCATGCAGCTGAGGGTCACCGCCGAGCAGATGGGACCCGACGCAACAGTAGTGCCTACCGAGGGCACACTGAGTAACTTCGACCTCCCCGGCGGGCCCGGAACACGTGTCGACACCCACATGCGCCCGGGCGACCAGATCACAAGCCTGTACGACTCCCTTGTCGCGAAGATCGTCGTGAGCCAGAGCAGCGGTGACCGTCGGAATCTGGCGCTACGCGGACGACGAGCCCTGCGCGAACTCGTAATTGGCGGTCTCGAGACCAATGTGGGACTGCTCGACGCGATCCTAAGCGACGAGGACTTCCAGGCCGCTCCCGTCGCCACCGACTACATCGAGAACCGGGTAGACAGTTTGCTCGCTGCCGCACCAGTAGCCGCTGACACAGCAATGTTCTCGAGCTGCGAGCTCGCCGATCCGGATTCGGCTGACGACGATCGAACGGTGCTGCATGCACCGATGACGGGCGTCGTCGTGGAGATCGCACTCGTGCCGGGCGAGGTAGTGAGTACCGGCCAGCCACTTGTGGTCATCGAAGCGATGAAGATGGAGCACGTGGTGCGGGCGGAGTGCTCCGGAGTGATCGACTCCGTCGGCGTCGAAATCGGGAGCCGGGTACATCGGGGCGAGGTGCTCGTACGGCTTCGCTCTGCGGACGAGTCCACCTTCGACGACGTCAATCGGGGCGACGAGCACGAGTCCGAACAGCCGAGACGAGACTTCGACGAGTGGTATGAGCGACGACGGCGAACCCTCGACGAGGGTCGGCCAGAGGCCGTCGCGCGACGTCGAAAGTGTGGACGTCGGACTGCACGGGAGAACATCGACGATCTCGTCGACTCGGGTAGCTTTGTCGAATATGGGGGCCTGGTGCTGGCCGCGCAGCGACAGCGGATGGATATCGATCAACTGATCGAGCGCACTCCTGCCGATGGTCTGGTTACCGGGATCGGAACCGTCCAGGGTGTCTCGATCGTCGTCATGGCCTACGACTACACGGTCATGGCCGGTACCCAGGGGTACTTCAACCATGCCAAGATGCGGCGGATGTTCGGAGTCGCAGCGGATCAACGACTGCCGGTGGTGCTGTTCGTCGAGGGTGGCGGCGGACGGCCCGGAGACACGGACATGGCCGGCATCGCACAACTCGACGAAGAGACGTTCACCATGGCCGCACGTCTTTCGGGACGGGTGCCGATCGTCGCTCTTGCTGCGGGCCGGACCTTCGCCGGCAACGCTGCACTCGCGTCGCTGTCGGACATCATCATTGCGACTGCGGACAGCAACATCGGCATGGGTGGCCCCGCCATGATCGAGGGGGGCGGGCTCGGGGTGTTCCGGCCCGAGGAAATAGGTCCGGCATCGGTTCAGAACGAGAACGGCGTGATCGATGTCCTGGTCGAAGACGAGGCTGCCGGCGTCGCGGTCGCGCGGTCCTACCTTGCGCTCGTTGCGGGCGAGCGTCAGAACGAGTACACGGAGCACGACCAGCTGCGGCTGCGGTCGGTGGTCCCAGAGAATCGGAAGCGGAGCTACGACGTCCGGACTGTGATCGACTTCCTCGCCGACGAAGGGTCCGTCCTCGAACTTCGTCCGCGCTTCGGGATCGGAATACTCACGGCATTGGGGCGCATTCGCGGGCGTGCTGTGGGCATGATCGCCAACAATCCGCAGCATCTCGGAGGGGCCATCGACGCGGCGGCGGCGGAGAAGGCCGCGCGCTTCTTGCAGTTGTGCAATGCGCACCGGATTCCGGTGGTCTCGCTGGTCGACACGCCCGGATTCATGGTCGGGCCGTCCGCTGAGGAATCCGCGACGGTCCGGCGGTTCGGGCGCCTCTTCCTTGCCGGAGCACACCTGCACGTGCCAATGGTCGCCGTCGTTCTGCGGAAGGGCTACGGACTCGGAGCGATGGCGATGGCCGGAGGCGATTTCACCGTTCCTCTCGCCACGTTATCCTGGCCCACAGGAGAATTCGGCGGCATGGGGCTGGAAGGCTACGTGCGGCTCGGCTATCGAGACGAACTCGCTGCGATCACCGATCCGGAAGCTGCGAATCGCCGGTTCAACGAGTTGGTCGAGGAGCTGTACAGCCGAGGCAAGGCGATCAGCGTGGCCACCGTCAACGAGATCGACGACGTTATTGATCCCGCCCAGACGCGCACTGTCGTCACCGCGCTGTTCGACTCTGCGCGCCGGGCGGATCGTGCGGACACCGGCTATCTGGATTCGTGGTGACCAAATCGAGTGGGTGGTAGCAGTGGGTTGACCGCGGGCGCGGCGTGTTCCACGCCCGCAGTCGATCGACTGTGTCACGCGGAGGACGGACCAGCTTCGGTGCGGCGTCCTGTGGCAAACGCTCGTGTTCGTGCTCGCGCGTCCGGGTCGGCGAGGATCTGCGACACCAGGTCGCCTTCCAGCTGCCAGATCGTCGGATCGTCCGATCGGGGCGGATCGTAGGCTGCTCGAACCAGCTGCTTCGTGAGCCGTGCAGCTACCGGACTTTGTGCGGCAAGGCGGGCAGCAAGTTCGAGCGCGTGCTCGAGGCACTGCCCACGAGGGGCCACTCTGTTGACCAACCCAAGAGCGGACGCTTCCTCGGCCCCGACCGCTTCGCCCAAAAGTGCAAGCTCCATAGCTCGCTTAGGCGCGATGATCCGTGGGAAACGAATGAGTCCGCCGGCGCCAGGGATGAGTCCTTGGTGGATCTCAGGAAGGCCGAGACGAGCATCCTCGTCCATTACGGCCAGATCACACGACATCACCATCTCGGCCCCGCCGCCCAGCGCGAGTCCGTTCACCGCGGCCACCAGCGGCTTGGTGAACGGATGGTGCACGAGACCACCGAGACCCCACTCCGGATGGTCGGGATCGAGAAAACTCCGCTGTGCGGCAACTTCCTTCAAGTCTGCCCCTGCACAGAACGCCCGGCCGGCTCCGGTCACTACCACCGCACGGATCTCGGGATCACCGTCGAAGACTTCGAGAGCGCGCCCGACAGTGGTGGAAAGGGCGCTGTTGACGGCATTCAGCGAGCGCGGCCTGTTGAATGTGATAACCCCAACGGCACCGTGACGCTCGATCAGCGCAGCGGGTGCGTCCGTGTCGGTTCGGTAAGAATTCGCGCTCCTGGATTGTCCTGCGTCAGTGGACATGACCGATCTCCTTACTTGAAGCAATGACTTTACACCGGTGTAAAATTCCTTCTCGGAATGACTTTACATCCGCGTAAAGTCCACAGTAATGTGTGCCGCAGCATGTGGGGTGCATCACATGCTCACAAGTGCCGTCAGTCCGATGCTGATGGCCGGATTGAGGAGCGAGGATGCGGAAGACTCGATTCGCGGCCGTCGCCGTGTCACTGACATTCGCTGCCGCAGCATGTGGCGGCGGAAGCGGCTCAGCCGACGACGGGGTCATCAGGATCGCCGCGATATATCCCATGACCGGGTCGGCAGCGGGCTGGGGAACAACGAGCATTGCAGCACTCGAGCAGGTCATCGAAGACACCAACGCTTCCGGCGGCGTTCCGGTGGCAGGCGAGACCTACACCATCGAACTGGACGTCTTCGACGACGAGCAGAATCCCGAAGTCGCCCAGGCGAGAGCCCGCGAAATCCTGGACGATGGCTACGATTTCATCTGGGGACCGATGGGGTCAGGATCCGCGTCCGCGGTGCAGTCACTCATGGCCCAATCCGATTCCGTCTGGCACCTGATGGCAGCGGCCGTCGAGGGACCCACCAAGAGCCCCAATGTGTTCAGGACGGCTGCTCGAGTCAACACTTACACTCAGGCGACCCTCGACTGGCTCGCGCAACATCCCGAAATTCAGACCGTCGCGATGATCACCGACCAGGTCCACACGGGTTTGGTGAGTGAGCAGGCCAACCTCGTCAAGGGTATCGAGGCGCTCGGCCGTGAGGTGGTGTTGCAGTTGCAGCACAAGCTGGGCGACACGGACTTCCGTGCGCCGCTGACGCAGATGGCGAGTTCCTCTCCCGACTTGTTCATGATTCGCGCGTACCCCAGCGAAACAGCTTTGATCACCAAGCAGGCCCGCGAACTCGGGTTCGCCGGCAACATCTCGTGGAACGGTGGGCTCACCAACGACGAAGTCGGGACGCTCATCGGTGACGAGAACTTGATGGTAAACGTGACTCAGGCAGGACCTCTCACCAGTCTCGACTCCTTCGTGGCATCCGGTGACACTGCGGCCGTTGAGTTCGCCGAGCAACTCGGAAGCGAAGCCGGCGCCTTCACCGCCAACCACTACGACGGTGCCCATATCTTCCTTGCCGCGCTGGAAAAAGCGGAGGAGGTCTCTCCGGAAGGCCTGATCAAGGCGATGCAGGAGATCACCGTCGCCGACATTGCGGACCAAACACTTCAGACGTTCGAGCCGCAGGAAGGCGATCGACTGTTCGACAATCGCGAGGTTGTCGTCAAGGGCGCTGTCACGGACTGGATCCCCGGTACCGGCTGGGTAGTCGAACAGCAGAGCACCGTCGGGTAGCTGACGCGTACGGTCATCCGCGCGCCCAACCATGGCTCAGGAGTCATCGTGGATATTTTCTTACAGCAGGTCGCCAACGGCCTCGTCCTCGGAGGGGCCTATGTCCTGGTCGCCCTAGGACTGTTCATGGTCTTCACGACGCTGCACTTGCCCAACTTCGCGCACGGCGAGATGTACGCCTTGGGGGCATACATCCAGTACGCGGTCGTGGTAGGCCTGGGCATCCCGTTCTGGGTAGGACTCCTTCTGACGGTCGTGGCGGTCGGAGTCCTCGGATGGCTGCTCGAGCGGACGATCTTCAGGCGGCTGTACTCCGCCAGTGTTCTAGCCGTTCTTATCGGTTCACTGGCGCTGGCAATCATTCTTCAAGAGATTATCGCCCTGGTCTGGGGCGAGGATCCCCTCAGTGTGCCGGCTCCGATATCCGGAGTACGGGAGATCGGACCGGTGCGCATCGCCGACTACCGTCTTCTGATCGTCGTCATCGTGCTTCTGGTCTCGGTTGCCCTTGGCTGGTTCGTCTATCGATCGAGCTTCGGTCGATCACTTCGTGCCATCGCGCAGAATCGTGAGGTTGCTCAACTGGCGGGCTTGAATGTCTCGCGGGTCGGCGCGTTGACTTTCGTTATCGCCTCGGCGGTGGCCGGTCTCGCCGGTGCACTGCTCGCTCCCACCGGGAACATCGAACCGCACATGGGTCTACACCCGACACTCGTTGCCTTTGCGATCCTGGTGGTGGCCGGCACGGGAGGACGCATGGCGACGATCGTCGTCGGCGGGTTCACCGTCGCGATCCTGGAGACTCTCGCAGCCGGGTATATCGACAACATGGCGCGCAGCATGATCGTCTTTCTGGCCCTGGTTCTGTTTCTCATCGTCCGCCCGCAGGGGGCATTCAAGAGTGCCTCGGAGGAGAAGGTTCAAGCGTGAAAACCACATCCGATCCGCAAGTCAGCGTGGGGGAGCGCGTGCCGGCCCCGCCGAAAACCGAGTCCATTCCCGGCAAGTCGGTATGGCGCGACAAACACGGCCTTGCCCTTCCCCTGAGAATCGGGATCGCCGTCGCAGCGGTGATCCTCGCCGGTGTCCTGATCGGCGGATTGGACAAACACACCACGTATGTCCTGAGCGCCGTGCTCGCGGCCGCCTTGGTCGCAAGCAGCTTGAACCTGGTCGTCGGCTACACCGGTCAACTCAATCTCAGTGCGGGAGCGTTCCTGGCGCTCGGTGCGTACATCGGGGTGATCGGAACCGGAAGGTTGGATTGGTCCGGGCTGCAGAGCCTTGCTGTCACGGCGGGAGTCGCGCTCGCGATCTCAGGGCTATTGGGGTTGGTGATCTTCCGGACCAAAGGCCTGCACTTTGCGCTGATCACGGCCGGCCTGTCGATCATCGCGTACAACGTGGTCCTTGCCTGGAAATCGCAGACAGGTGGTGCTGCAGGGCTGTCCAGCGCCGGGCCGGTCGAAGAGGGCGGGATCGCCCGTCCGTTCACCCTCGGACCGATCGAACTCTCCGACGGGTCCGACTATCTCTTCGCAATGATCGTTGTCCTGGTATTGATCATGCTCGGCACGACGGTGGTCACCCGCCGCAAGACGGGTCTGTCGTGGCAAGCCGTTCGAGATGACGAGGTTCTGGCCGCGTCGGTCGGCGTCCAGGTGGGCAACGCCAAGAAAACTGCCTTCATCGCGTCGTCCGTTCTGATCGCCATGATCGGTGTGCTTTACGGCCATTGGCTCGGCTACATCACTCCCGGTTCGTTCGACTTCACCGTGGCCTCCTTCGAGCCGCTGGCGATGGTGGTCATCGGCGGCTCCGGAACAATCGCCGGTCCGCTGATCGGTGCAGCCATCATCGCCGGAGTTCCCGAAGCGTCACGGGAACTGGACAACTACTCGACCCTGATCTATGCCGTAGTTCTGCTCTTCGTGGTGCTCGTGGCGCCGAAGGGAATCATGGGGGTCTTTCACGCTACGGTCGCCACCGTGAAGAAGTCGGTGGCAGCGCGGCGCTCGCAGAACGGAGATTGACGCATGCATGCGACGGTAGACACACCAGCCGCGGACAACTCACTGGCGACACCTATTCTCGCCACGAGGGGCGTGGGGGTCGCGTACCGAGGACTGAAGGCGCTCAACAATGTTGACATCGAACTCCCTACTGGCTCGATCACCGGACTGATCGGGCCGAACGGCGCCGGTAAGTCGACACTTGTCAATGTGCTGAGCGGACTGGCCGCGCCGACTGCGGGAGAGGTCCTGCTCAACGGGGATCCGGTCCGCAAATGGCGGTTGAGTCGAGCCGCTCGTGCCGGCGTTGCCAAGACGTTTCAGGCGAGCAGAGTGTTCGGCGAGTTCACGGTATTGGAGAACGTGGAGCTCGGAGCACTGAACTCGGTACACGATGTGGATCCGTTCGAGGTCCTGTCCACGGTGGACCTTACGGCCCGCTGGAATCGAACAGCGGGCGAGTTGTCGTTCGGAGAACTTCGACGTCTCGGGGTGGCCATCGCACTGGCCACCAAGCCCGATGTTCTCCTGATGGACGAGCCAGGGGCAGGTCTCACCGGAAACGACCTGGACCAGCTCTCGGTCGCAATCCACCGAATCCGGGAGGCGGGGGCGACCGTTCTGGTGATCGACCACAACATGCGGTTCCTCATGAGCAGTGTGGACCGAGTCATCGTCCTCGAAGGCGGCGAGGTCATCGCGCAGGGCCTCCCCGCGGAGGTCCAGCGAGACGACAGGGTCATCAAGGCATACCTTGGAGGAGGACACCATGCTTGAGGTCAAAGGCCTGACTGCGGGCTATGGCAATCGCGTCATCCTCCGAGACATCGATTTGACAGTAGGGAGTGGAGAGGTCCTGTGCGTCCTCGGCGCCAACGGGGTCGGCAAGAGCACACTCCTTCGGACCATTGCAGGACTTGTTACGCCGCTCAGCGGAACGATCACCTTCCGAGGCCAGGACATCACGAGACTTCCAGCCCACACACGGGTCGCACGAGGGCTCGCCTTCGTTCCGGAGGGGCAGATGTCGTTCCCGTCGATGACTGTGATGGAGAACCTCCAGATCGGTGCAGCGCTTCGTGGCCACGCTGGTGCCAAGCTGGAGAATCGACTCGAACCAATCTTCGTACTGTTTCCCCGACTGCATGAACGTCGCGCGCAATTCGCCGGCACCCTTTCGGGTGGTGAGCGCCAGATGCTGGCGATCGCACGCGCTCTGTTGGCCGATCCCGAGGTGCTGATGCTGGACGAGCCATCTCATGGTCTCGCGCCAATCGTAGTCGAGCAGATTGCGGACAACATCGCCGCAGTGGCCGAGAGCACCTCGATTCTCATCGTGGAGCAGAACCTGACGATTCCCACCAGATGCGCGACGCGTGTTGTGGTGGTGGAGGATTCAACGATCACGATCGAAGGGTCCCCCGACGAGATCCTCCAGTCCGATCATGTCGTTTCTGCCTACCTCGGAATCTAGGCACAGGAGTTCAACGTGAGTATCTACCGAGAAGCGCTGACCGTGGGACAGATCCCGCACGAACACGCCGCTCGCCATTCGCGACGCTCCAAAACCGCTGTGCTGGAAGGAGCGGAGCGCTTCACCTGGGGCGAGGTCAGCGAACGCACGGCCCGCCTGGCCAATGCATTGGCGACCTCGGGAGTGACACGCGGGGACAAGGTCGCCGCAATCATGCCCAACCGCGCACAGTACGTCGAAGCGGTGTACGCCGTCGCCGGACTCGGTGCGGCGATCGTGCCGATAAGTTACCGATTCGTGCCGGCCGAGATGGAGTACGCAATTGCCCACTCGGAGGCGGTGGCGGTGATTGTGGATGCATCGCTCCTCGACACATTCCGCGAAGCGCACCAGAACCTTCCACAGATCTCCGACGACCGCGTCCTGGTACTGGGTCCCACACACGCGCTGTCGCCCTATCGCGACTACGAGACAGTGCTTGCAGGGTCGGACACCAACATCGACTATCTCGATATGGACGAATGGGACGTCTACCATCTAGTGCCGCATCACGCAACGTTTGCCCTGTCGACGATCTCCCGTAGCTGTTGATCCTCGGCGTGCTTGTTGCGCCAGATG
>NZ_JBKFBA010000004.1:301023-311739 GCF_053345925.1 Rhodococcus sp. C26F | reverse complement strand
CGCGCCGCGGATAGGCTCGATCACGAGTCCGTCCGCGGCGCGCGGTGTATCCGCCCGACAGAGCAGGAGGGGTGTCGATGGCCGATCCGGCTGTGGCGCAGACACATTCAACGGGCAGCGATGCTCCCCCCGAGGCCGTTCTCGAGCGGATCTACCAGAGCTCCGGAGAGTTCACCACCGACCAGGGCGCAGCCGCACTCGAGCACGCGCGCCTCGGTCGCCACCGTGCCCCGGACACCGCTGTCGTCGGCGTGCGCCGCACCGACGGCATGGGTGTCGCCGTGCAGATCGTCACCGACGACATGCCGCTGCTCGTCGAATCGGTGCTGGCACTGCTCTCCCGGCTGGGTGTCTCGGTGGGGACGGTCATCCATCCCGTCCTGTCGGCGCGTCGCACCGCCGAGGGCGACCTCGAGAGCCTGACCGACGAAGGCGGAGGGGCTTCGGGTGGAGCCGCCGAATCGTGGATGCACATCGAGTTGCGTGGGCCCGTCGACGACGAGTCGGTCGAGGAGATCGATCACGGCCTGCGGCGCGTGCTGTCCGACGTGCGGCAGGTGGCGTCGGATTCCGGGGAGATGCACGCCCTGCAGCGCGACCTCGCGGACGCGCTCGACGGCCTGGCCGCCGATCCGCCCGCGCAGTACACGGCCGAGCAGCTCACCGAGACCGCCGAGCTGTTGCGGTGGTTGAGCGGCGGGAATTTCACCCTTCTCGGCTACCGCCGCTACGACTTCGTGCCCGACGGCGGCGACGACCACGTGCGTGCGACACCCGTACCCGGAAGCGGGAGGGGAGTGCTGCGCACGGACGCCTCGGTCGCGGACCCGCTCGACCTGCCCGGTGAGGTCGGCGCGGGCCGCCGCCCGCTGCTCGTGCTCACCCAGGGCGCGCTTCCTGCCACCGTGCACCGGTCCGTCTACCCGTACTTCGTCGGCGTCGTCCGGCTCGACGCCGACGGCGCGGTCGTCGGAGAGGACCGTTTCCTCGGTGTCCTCACGGTGACCGCTCTGCACGAGAACATCCTCGACATCCCCGTGGTGTCGCGCCGCGTGCGGGAGGTCGTCGCGCGGGCGCGGGTCGAGCTGTCGTCCTACAGCGGTCAGGCGATGCTCGAGATCATGCAGACGGTGCCTCGCGCGGAACTGTTCTCCATGGACACCGACACCCTCTACGAGACCGTCACCGCAGTGGTCGACATCCGCCGGCAGGTGCGGTTGTTCGTCCGTGTCGACACCTACGGGCGATACATCTCGTGCCTGGTCTACCTGCCGCGCGACCGCTACACGACGAAGGTGCGCGTCGCGATCCAGGACATCCTGTTGCGGGAGTTCGGCGGCGGCGTACTCGACTACACCGCGCGTGTCTCCGAGCGCGACCTCGCGTTGCTGCATGTGACCATCCGGTTCTCCGGTCGCGCGCGTCGCGAGGTGGACACTTCCGAGGACAACCGTCTGCGGATCCAGGCGATGCTCGCGGAGGTGACCCGCAACTGGGCCGATCGGCTCGGTGAGGCGGCGGCCGCGACAGGCGATCTCGATCCGTTGCTGGTGCAGCGGTACTCCGAGGTCGTGCCCGAGGCGTACAAGGAGGACTTCGGATCCGAACGCGCCCTGGACGACCTGCGGCGTCTGGAAAGGCTCGACTCCGGTGATCTCGACACGCACCTGTACCGTCCGGGATCCGAAGATCCGTTGTCGTTGCGCTTCACCCTGTACGTCGCGGACGAGACGGTCACCCTCGGCCGGATCCTCCCGGTGTTGCAGAGTCTCGGTGTGGAGGTCGTCGACGAGCGACCCTACCGGTTGCCACGATCGGACGGAATCGACTGCTGGATCTACGATTTCGGGCTCTGCCTGCCCGAGGACATCGAGCCCGACATCGTCGAGATCGATCCGACGCTGGCCGGTCGTCTCACCGACACCTTCACCGTGGCATGGCGGGGTGCGGTCGAGACCGACCGGTTCAACCAGCTCGTGCTGCGCGCCGGGCTCACCTGGAGGCAGGTCGTGCTCCTCCGGGCCTACGCGAAGTACCTGCGCCAGACCGAATTCCCGTACAGCCAGTACAATATCGAAGGTGTGCTGCTCGGCGCCCCGCGCACCGCGGCCCTGCTCGTCGGACTGTTCGAGTCCCGGTTCGATCCGGAGAACGCCTCCGCCGAACGCGAACAGCAGATCGCCGAGGAACTCACGACCACGATCGCGGAGGTGACCGCACTGGCCACCGACCGCGTCCTCCGGGGGCTCTTCTCGTTGATCCGTGCCACCCTGCGCACCAACTTCCACGTGGCCGGCGGGATCGGGCACGAGCGTCCGGACGGCCGGGCGTTGTCGCTCAAGTTCGAGCCGCGGCGGATCGCCGAACTACCCCAACCGCGACCGGCTTTCGAGGTGTTCGTCTACGCTCCGGCCGTCGAAGGCGTCCACATGAGGTTCGGTCCCGTCGCCCGCGGTGGTCTGCGCTGGTCGGACCGCCGGGAGGACTTCCGTACCGAGGTGCTCGGCCTGGTCAAGGCGCAGGCCGTGAAGAACGCGGTGATCGTGCCCGTGGGGGCGAAGGGCGGCTTCGTCGTCAAGCACTCGCCCCGTCCGACCGGCGACGCCGAGGCGGATCGTCGCGCCGTCCGCGAGCGCGGCGAACGGTGCTACCGGTGCTTCATAGCCGGTCTGCTCGACATCACCGACAACCTCGATGCCGCCCGCAACGAGACGGTCCCGCCGCAGCGGGTCGTGCGTCACGACAACGACGACCCGTATCTCGTGGTGGCCGCGGACAAGGGCACCGCCTCGTTCTCCGACCTCGCGAATTCCGTTGCGGCGGAATACGGTTACTGGCTCGGCGACGCGTTCGCCTCCGGTGGCTCCGCCGGCTACGACCACAAAGAGATGGGCATCACCGCGCGCGGTGCGTGGGAGAGCGTCCGGCGTCACTTCCGCGAACTCGGATCCGACCCGCAGACGGACGATTTCACCGTGGTCGGCATCGGCGACATGAGCGGCGACGTCTTCGGAAACGGCATGCTGCTCAGCCGGCACATCAGGCTCGTCGCGGCCTTCGACCATCGGCACATCTTCCTCGATCCCGATCCCGATCCGGAGCGGTCGTTCGAGGAGCGGCGCCGGTTGTTCGAACTGCCGCGGTCGTCGTGGAAGGACTACTCGGCAGAGCTCATCGCGGCCGGGGGCGGGGTGTGGGACCGGACGGCCAAGTCGGTTCCCGTCGGTCCCGAGGCGCGGGCGGTGCTCGACCTGCCCGACGACGTCACGGAACTCCCACCGCCCGAACTGATCCGCGCGATCCTGCGCGCACCCGTCGACCTGCTGTGGAACGGCGGTGTCGGCACCTACGTGAAGGCGTCGACGGAAACCCACGCGGACGTGGGGGACAAGAGCAACGACGGCGTGCGCGTCGACGGGCGGGAGCTGCGCGCCCGGGTCGTGGGCGAGGGCGGCAATCTCGGTGTCACGCAACGCGGCCGCATCGAGTTCGCCCGTGCCGGCGGGAAGATCAACACCGACGCGATCGACAACTCGGCCGGTGTCGACAGCTCCGACCACGAGGTCAACATCAAGATCCTCCTCGATGCCATGGTGACCGCCGGTGAGCTCGCGGCGGAGGACCGCAATCCGTTGCTCGCGTCGATGACCGACGACGTCGCCGAACTCGTTCTGGCCGACAACATCTCCCAGAACGCCGTGCTCGGCCTCGAACGGGCCGTCGCGCCGTCCCTGCTGGGGGTGCACCGTCGGCTGCTCGCGGCCCTCGAACTCGATCGCGGTCTCGACCGCGACCTCGAGGCCCTGCCCGACGAGGCCGAGTTCGACCGTCGCGAAGCGGCGGGGGAGGGATTGACGTCGCCGGAGCTGTCGCAGCTCCTCGCCCACGTCAAGCTCGCCCTCGTCGACGACCTGCTCGCCACGGACCTGCCCGACAGCGAGACCTTTGCGGCGATCCTGCCCGCCTACTTCCCGTCCGCGCTGCGCGAGCGGTTCCGGGCCGGGATCCGGGCGCATCCGCTGCGTCGGCAGATCGTCGCGACCATGCTGGCGAACACCACCGTCGACAACGGCGGCCCCACCTACGTCTACCGGCTCGCCGAGGAGGCCGGGGCGACGGCGACCGACGCCATCCGCGCTTACGCCGCCGTCACCACCATCTTCGGGTTGCCGGCCCTGTGGGACGAGATCCGGGCCGCCGGGCTGCCTGTCGACATCGAGGACGACCTGCTGCTCGAATCCCGCCGTGTGCTCGACCGGGCGTCGCGCCGGCTCCTCGCCACGCGGCCGCAGCCCCTCGCGGTCGGTGCCGAGATCAGCCGCTACCGCGACGCCTTCGCGCGTCTCGCCCCGAGGGTCGCGGACTGGATGCGCGGGCACCACGCCGAGGACTTCGTGCGCCGCACCCGTCCGCTCCTCGAGCGGGGAGCACCGGAGGAGCTGACGGGCGTCGTCTTCCGGCTCCTCGACCAGTTCCCGTTGCTCGACGTCATCGACATCGCCGACATCGAACAACGCGACGAGGCGGAGGTCGCCGACCTCTACTACGCCCTCGACGCGCGACTCGGCGTCGACCGCCTGCTTACGGCCGTCTCCGGTCTCGAACGGGGCGACCGCTGGCATTCGCTGGCGCGCCTCGCGCTGCGCGACGACCTGTACGGCTCGTTGCGTTCGCTCGTCCTCGACGTGCTCGCCGGCGCCGAACCCGGGGAATCGACCGAGGAGATGATCGAGGACTGGGAGTCGTCCAACGGATCCAAGCTCGTCCGTGCAAGGGCGGCGCTCGACGAGATCTTCGCGTCTGGAAGTCTGGACCTCGCCACCCTGTCGGTGGCGGCACGACAGATCAGGGGCATGGTGCGCACGGGCGCATCCGATCGGAGGTAACGAGTGAGCGGTGCGGGCGAACAGTTCGGTTTCCACACCGAGGTGATGGTGCGGTGGTCCGACATGGACGTCTTCCAGCACATCAATCACGCGCGGATGGTCACGCTCCTCGAGGAAGCACGGATCCCGTGGCTGTTCGCAGACGGTCGCCCCACCCGCGATCTGCGCGAAGGCGCCGTCATCGCCGACCTCCACGTGCGCTATCGCGGGCAGTTGCGCCACGACGACGGTCCGCTCGACGTGCTGATGTGGACCGAGAAGGTGCGGGCCGTCGACTTCACGATCGGGTACGAGGTGCGGCCGGGCAGTGCTCCGGTCGACTCGGCGCCGGCGGTGGTCGCGTCCACCCAGATCGCGGCGTTCGACATCGAGACCCAGCGCCTGCGCCGGCTCAGCGACGACGAACGCGAGTTCCTGCGTCAGTGGCAGCGCAATTGACGAGGCCGACGTGACCGACGACCGGATCCGACACGCAGAGCGTCTCCTGACGCTCGCCGGCCCCGACGACAGCGTCGACCTCGCCGCATTCCTGGCCCGGGCCGCGCGTCTCGACGAGGCTGCCGTGGTGCGGTTGCGCCGCCGCGGCGACGGATTGCTCGGTGTGTGGACGCGCACCGGTTTCGAGGTGCTTGCCGGACGCGTCGTCCGCGGAACCGTGGCTCCGGCCGACACCTGCGTGGCCGCCGAGTCGCTGCGGGCCGCGCTCCTCGCCGGGTCCGAACCGCGCACCGAGGTCGACCCGGGCTGGGCGATGGATTCCGCCTGGCGCGGCGCACTTCCGCCCGACGACGGCTACGTCCACGTCGACGACGTGCCGGCCCGAATCCTCGTCGAACTCGCGCAACGCGGCGTCGCGCTCACCCGCGAGCACGGCGCGCAGGGACCGCCGGCGTCGTTGCTCGCCCAGGAGGTTCTCGAGGTGAGCGGCGCCGGGACGACCGTGGGTGTGCCGATGCGCATGGTGTTCGCGCTCGGTGCGATGGGCTTCGTGCCGGGTGCCGGTCGTGACAGCGTCGACTCGACGGGTATCGATCCCGCCGAGGTGGTCCGAGTGCGGGCGCACGCCACCTGGATGCGCCTCGACGCCCGCTTCGGGTCGGTCTACCTGCGACGCGGCGGGGGGCTCGGTCTGAGCGTCCTCTGACGAGGTCTCACGCCAGCCAGGCGGCGGCGTCCGGTGGCAGTGCGTGTCCGGTGAGCGGCGCACTCGCGAGCAGCACCTCACCGGCAGGCAGATCGACCGCGACGTCGCCGGCGTTGAGCACACAGGTCAGGCCGTCGGAACGGCGGAAGGCCAGGCACCCCGCCGGGCTTCCGTACCAGCCGATCCCGCCGCCCTCGGATCGCCCTCGCTCCGTGCTGATGGATCGCCTTCGCTCCGTACGGATCTCGATCGCCTGGCGGTACAGCGAGAGCGTCGAGCCCGCATCCTCGAGTTGCTTCTCGACGGTGAGCGCCGACCACTCCGGAGGCTGGGGCAACCACGTGGACCCGCCGGAGGTGAACCCGAAGGGTGGTGTTTCGCCCTCCCACGGCAGCGGCACGCGGCATCCGTCACGTCCGCGTTCGGTGTGGCCGGATCGCTCCCAGACCGGATCCTGCAGCACCTCGTCGGGCAGGTCGACGTTCGGCAACCCCAGTTCGGCACCGTTGTAGACGAACACCGCTCCCGGGAGCGCGAGGGCGACGAGGATCATCGCGCGTGCCCGCGCGAGCCCGACCTCACCGCCTCCGTACCGAGTGACCTCGCGGTCGACGTCGTGGTTCGACAGCGTCCACGTCGGTGAGGCCTGCACCGACGTCACCGCCGCCAGGCCCTTCTCGATCGCGTCGCGGACGGCGTCGGCGTCCCAGTCCGACAGCGTCAGGTGGAAGTCGAAGGCGAGATGCAGTTCGTCCGGGCGCAGGTACTCGGCGAACCGTTCGTGGTCGTCGACCCAGATCTCACCGATCGCCACCGAGTCCGGATACTCGTCGAAGACCCGCCGGATGCGGCGGTGGATGTCGTGCACCTCGGGATTGTTGAACCGCGGATCCGCGGGGGAGTGCCCGAGCAGTTCGTTGGTCTCCCACCCCTCGTGATCGGGAAGATCCGCGGGCTTGGCCATGCCGTGGGCCACGTCGATCCGGAAACCGTCCACGCCTCGGTCCAGCCAGAACCGCAGGGTCTTGTCGAGATCCTCGACGACCTCCTCGTCGTCCCAGTTCAGATCGGGCTGCCCGGGAGCGAAGACGTGCAGATACCACTGACCGGGCGTGCCGTCGGGTTCGGTGATGCGGGTCCAGGCCGGCCCGCCGAAGACGCTCGGCCAGTTGTTCGGTGGTGCGCTGCCGTCCGGTCCGCGCCCGTCGCGGAAGTGGAAGCGCCGGCGTTCACGGCTGCCCGGCCCGGCTTCGAGCGCGGCCCGGAACCAGCGGTGCTCGACGCTGACGTGGTTCGGCACGAGGTCCATCACCACCCGGATGCCGCGCGCGTGGGCGTCGGCGACCAGCGCTTCGAGATCGGCGATGTCCCCGAACAGCGGGTCGATGTCGCGGGGATCGGAGACGTCGTAGCCGTGATCGGCCATCGGTGAACGCATCACCGGGTTGAGCCAGATCGCGTCGACACCGAGCAGTTCGAGGTAGCCGAGGCGGCTGCGCACACCCGCGAGGTCGCCGATGCCGTCACCGTTCGCATCGACGAACGAGCGGGGATAGACCTGGTAGAAGACCGCGTTGCGCCACCACGGCGCCGTCGGGTCGCCTCGTCCGGAGGTCGGTGCTGCGGGGTGGGCCACGGGACTCATCGTGTCAGACGACAGGGCGAAAGGCAGGGCGAACGGTGCCCGCGGCCGTTCCGCCGGGACGGGCCGCATGATAGGACGAACGGCATGAATACGACATCGATCGTCGCGGTCCGACTGGACGATGTGGAGTTGCGCGACGACCCGATCGACCCTGCGTGGATCCGCGAGGGCGCCCCCGTGGCACGCAGCGGTCAGTGGGCGACCAGCGCCGACCGCACCACCACCACACACGTGTGGGACTGCACGGCCGGTCGCTTCGACTGGCATTTCGGCGTCGACGAGATCGTCCACATCGTGGAGGGCTCGGTCGTCGTCTCGTCCGCCGACTCCGAGCCGCGCACCTTGCGTGCCGGGCACGCGGCGCTCTTCCGAGCCGGGACCACCGCTCTGTGGGAGGTCCCCGAATACGTGCGCAAGCACGCCATCCTGCGTCGGCACCTGTCTCCAGCGGCGCGGTTCACCCAGAAGGTGGAGGACCGCCTGCGCCGGATGCTGGGCCGCTGACCCCGGACACGCTGACCCCGGACACGCTGACCCCGGACACGCTGACCCCGGACACGCTGACCCCTAGATCGGGGAATTCATCATCGAGTCGGCCGCCATGTTCATGTAGTCGACGAGCTGCCGACGGTGCTCGTCGTCGAGCGTCTTCTCGTCGATCGACGCGATCGCGGTGTGCATGCACCGCAACCAGGCGTCGCGCTCGAGCGGCCCGATCCGGAAGGGATGATGACGCATGCGCAGCCGCGGGTGGCCCCGCTCCTCGGAGTAGGTGCGCGGGCCGCCCCAGTACTGCTCCAGGAACATCCGCATGCGCCGTTCGGCCGGACCGAGATCCTCCTCGGGATACAGGGGCCGGACGATCTCGTCCCGTGCGATCTCCTCGTAGAACCGTGCAGTGAGCCGGCGGAACGTCTCGGCGCCACCGACCGCCTCGTAGAAGGTCTGCTCGTCACTCATCTGTATTCGTTCACCGTCCCTCTCGACCGTCCATTGTGCCCGCTCCCGACCGCACACCGCCCGACGAGCCGTGCCGGGCGGGACCGTCACCGGATGTTCACCGGCCCGACCTGGACCGGTCCGCTGATTTGGGGTGCGATTCGGGAGCATCCGTGGTCCACTGTTCCCAGTCTTTTCGGAGGTCGTATGAAGCACAGCAGCAGCTCGCATCGACAACTCCCGCCCGCGGACGCCCCTGCAGGGGTGCCGGGGGCTACCACACTGCGCGTGGTGCACGACAGCACCGCGACGGTACCCGACTGGTTGAAACGTCGAGTGTTGCTGCTCAACGCCACCTACGAGCCGCTCACCGCCCTGCCCGCCCGCAGGGCCGTGGTCCTGATGGCCGGGGGCAAGGCCGATACCGTGCACGACGATCCGCTCGCCCCGCTCGTGCGATCGGCCGAATGGTCAGTGCAACTGCCGTCCGTGATCCGTCTGCGCAACTACGTGCGCGTTCCGTATCACGCGCGGGTGCCGCTCACCCGGGCCGCGCTCATGCACCGCGACCGGAACCGGTGCGCCTACTGCGGAGGCAAGGCCGAGACGATCGACCACGTCGTGCCGCGCAGCCGCGGCGGCGAGCACACCTGGGAGAACTGCGTCGCGTGCTGCGCGCCGTGCAACCATCGCAAGGCCGACAAGCTGCTCACCGAACTCGGATGGACCCTGCGTGTGGTGCCGAATCCGCCCAAGGGCCGGCACTGGCGCCTGCTCGCGACCCTGCCCGAGTTGCACCCCACCTGGCTGCCCTATCTGGGGGAGGGCGCGGCCTGATCGGGTCGTTCTCCGGGGCGTATGAGGCCTTTCGGGCCCGGCTGGGCTAACGTTTGGCTGTGAGCATTCTCGAGACAACCCTGATCTTCGTCGGCATCCCGCTGCTGATCGTCTTGGTCTTCGGTGGGCTGTCCTTCGTCATGAGCAAGTACCCGGGCTCCACGCCGTCGGACGACCCGTACACGCTCGACCGGAAATGGGAGCACGGACCGCTCCTGTGGACCGCGACCGACGAATCGACCCATCCCTGGAAATACCCGCATCATGGTCACGGTCATGCCGCTCTGACCTCGGCGGAGCTGATCGGAGGTACCGCAAGTGGCAAGTGGTGACGTGATCCAGCGTCCGGCCGTCGCGCCGGAGAACCTGCCGCACGGTGCGGCACTCACCGCGAGCGGACGCATCTCCGCCGTGCGCGGTCTCGGTCAGGCCTTCACGGGTGCGCCGTTCAAGGACCGCGACCTCATCACCCTCGACGACACGCTCACGCACGCGATGCGGATCACCAACGTGCGGTTCACCGTCTACATCGGTGACGACGTGAATCCGGCCGCGGCGACCGACGCCCTGCTGCCGACGACGCCGGACGCCGACAACTCGGTCCTCGTCGCCGTCTTCCCGAACCAGCGGAGCATCGAGGTCCGCTCGGGTCGCACCGCCGCCGACCGCGCCACCGACCGGGTGCTGCAGCTCGGCATCACCGCGGCCGTGTCGTCCTTCGGTCAGGGGAATCTGCTCGACGGCATCACCAGCGCCGTCCGCGTCATCGCGAACGCCATGGTCGCTCCCTGATACGGAGCCCACGACCATCTGTGGCCCGCTGCCNGGCAGCGGGCCACAGTCGTCTCATGTGGGCACCGCCCACAGTCGTTCGGTGAGGTCGGTGCGTCAGGACGCGTCGAACGCGCGTGCCTTCAACGAGCGCACGACCCCGGCACGACCCTCGACGACGAGCCGGCGCAGGGCCGGCGGATGGTCGCCGGCGAGGAACTCGTCTGCCGCAGCCACCGACTGCTCACTGATCGACCACGACGGGTACAGCCCGATCACGACGGTCTGCGCAACCTCGCTCGAACGGCGCTCCCATACTCCCGGCACCTCCGCGAAGTACCGCGCGACGTACGGTTCGAGCAGTTCGCCCTGACCGGCCGGGGCGAAACCGCCGATCACGGCGCGCGCCGTGATGTTCGGGACGCTGTCGTCGTGCACGACCGTCTGCCACACCTGTTCCTTGACGGCCTCCTGCGGACGCGCCGCGCGGGCGG